>CAJOMY010000047.1 GCA_905235775.1 uncultured Bacteroidales bacterium
ACGGAGACCAAACTTGAATCAGCCATTATCGACAAGATGCAGGATTTCCTGCACGAACTGGGGAAAGGCTTCCTTTTCGACCAGCGGCAGAAGCGATTCGCGTTTGACGAAGACAATTACTTCGTGGATCTGGTGTTCTACAATCGTCTGTTGCAGTGCTTTGTCCTGATTGACCTGAAAATCGACAAGCTCACGCATCAGGACCTGGGCCAGATGCAGATGTATGTGAACTACTACGACCGCTACGTCAGACAACCCTTCGAGAAACCGACGGTCGGAATTCTGCTTTGCAAGGAGAAAAAAGATGCGATGGTTGAGCTGACACTCCCCAAAGATGCCAATATCTATGCAGCCGAATACGCCCTTTATCTGCCGGACAAGAAGGAACTGCAGCAAAAGCTGCAGGACTGGATTGCAGAATTCGACGAAGACGAGAGAGGATAAGAGCGGCGGGAGCCGCTGCTTTCGCTGGTGTGGTGATTCCACCCCAGTATGCTCTGAAGAGCAATTGATTGACGAGGACTGACATATGCCGTATTTGATTTAACTAGCTGATTATCAGTCGTTACTGCGGTGAGTGAGGGATTCGAACCCCCGGTACGTTGCCGTACACCTGTTTTCGAGGCAGGCTCCTTCAACCACTCGGACAACTCACCAGTTGTTTCGGGAGAGCAAAGGTATGAAAAAATTTGCGATTATCGCAAAAAAGGTCTATTTTTGCATCCTGTTTGAGAAGACAGGGGCGTAGCTCAGTTGGTTCAGAGCGCTTGAGTCACATTCAAGAGGTCATCGGTTCGACCCCGATCGTCCCTACAGGAGCGTCTGCAGTGTGCAGACGCTTTTTTAATACGGCGTGTGTTATTCCGAGAAGCGCTTGTCCCGATAGGCGCGCTCATGCGCCTCCTCGGCCCGTACTGCCAGCACTTCCGCTTCGCCTAGGTCAGGGTCCGTCTCCTCGTCCTCTTCCGGGACGAGCAGGTCGTAGCCGACATCCTGCACGAACTGGCGCAGCCCATCCCGGTGACGGGGAAATTTAAACGGACGATATTCGTCATAGTTTTGTGCTCCATTCTGCCAAAATAGTTAAATTTGATGGTAATATGGATAGACGACAATTCCTGAAGACCACAGCCGTGACGGGCGTCGGCGCGGCGCTGCTCGGGGCCGTGCCGGGCTGTGATCCGGCGAGGGCCCCCGTGCCCTACCGGACGGGCGGCAAGGCCCGCATGCAACTCGGCTGGAAGCCCTATGAACTCCAGCTCAGGCACACCTTCACCGTGGCTTCCTACTCCCGGACGACCACGCCCGGCGTCCAGGTCGAAATCCGTTACGACGGCTTTGTCGGCCACGGCGAGGCTTCAATGCCCCCGTATCTGGGACAGACGGTTGAGAGCGTATGCACCTTTTTGCAGCGGGTGGATCTGTCTCAGTTTGCGGACCCGTTCCAACTGGAGGACATTCTCGCCTACGTGGACAGTCTTTCGCCCGGCGACACCGCCGCCAAGGCCGCCGTGGACATCGCCCTGCACGACCTTGTGGGGCAGCTGCTGGGCCAGCCCTGGTGGCGCCTCTGGGGCCTGGACGCCGCCAAGGCGCCGGACACCTCCTTTACCATCGGCATCGATACGCCGGAAGTCGTTCGCGAGAAGACACGCGAGTGCGCGGACCGCTTCAATATCCTGAAAGTCAAGGTGGGTCTGGACAACGACTATGAGATGATCCGCACCATCCGCGAGATCACCGACCTGCCCATTGCCGTGGATGCCAACCAGGGCTGGACCGATCGCCAGAAGGCCCTCGACGAGATTTTCTGGTTGCAGGAGCACGGGGTGGTGATGGTAGAGCAGCCGATGCCCAAAGAGCGGCTCGACGACAACGCCTGGATCACGGAGCGCAGTCCGCTGCCCGTTTTCGCCGACGAAGCCGTCCAGCGGCTTTCGGATGTGCCTGTGCTGGTGGGTGCCTATACGGGGATCAATATCAAGCTGATGAAATGTACCGGCATGCGGGAGGCCTGGCGGATGGCTTCTTTCGCCCGCGCCGTCGGGATGCGCGTCATGCTCGGCTGTATGACCGAAACCTCTTGCGCCGTCACGGCCGCGGCCCATCTCTCTCCGCTGGCGGACTTCGCCGACCTGGACGGGAATCTGCTGATTTCCAACGACCGCTTCCGCGGCGTGAACGTCGAGCGGGGCCGCCTCGTCCTCCCGGACGCCCCGGGGCTTGGGCTGGAGATGCTTTGAATAACAGGTTGATAGTCAATCGTGGCGTACTTATCCTTATACCGTCAGTAGCTCTGTACTGATGAAGCCGGTGGCGATCAGAATGCCGAGCGCGACGACGGACAGGAGCCAGAGGATGAAGATGATGAGGCCGGGATGCCATTTCGGTGACTTGAAGCCGAAGAGGAGCTGCAGGCCGCCGTACAGGATGCCGAGGAAGGGGAGGAAGCAGACGAGCATCAGCAGGAGATTGACCCCGGGCCGGGAGAGTGACGCCGCGACCTGCGGCGCGAAGCGGTACAGGTCCGCGAGGCCCTGGTCGTAGAGGCGGCCGAGGCCGAAAAGCCCGTCACCGTGGCGGTGCCCGAGGTAGCCGGAGCCGAAGCCCCAGAGGCCGCCGGCAAATAGTCCGGCGAAGCCGATGATCAACAGCAGCAAGCCGACGATCTTGCCGATGATGCGGGCGAATTCGCCCCAGGCCGGCGACTGTCCGATCGTTCTGATGGCCTCTTCGACCTCGTTCGCTCCCTTCTCGATGCTGTGCTCGATGCCGCTGACGGTGCCGTCCTCACCACGCTGCTCCCAGCGCTGGCGGACGGTTTTGGCCGCCGGCATGCAGATCCATAAGATGATATACAGCATCGGGGCGAACAGGGCGAAGCGCCGACCGAGACCGTGCCAGAAGTGTGAATTCCAGGGCGCAATCGAGCTGGCAATCATGAATACGAGGGTGAACACGACAAATAGAATCCTGAACAGGGCGACGTCCGTCTGGAAATAGGCGGCCAGGCCGCTGCACACGCCCGCGACCTGCTTGTCGCTGAGGTCGCGGTAGAGTTTGCGCCGGGGCCTGGAACCATTCCGGGCCCCCTTGTTGTCATTCCGGGCTTGCCCCGGAATCTCCTCCACCTCACCGGCTGCCTCGATGTCCTCAGGCCGGCCCAGGATTCGGATCACTTCCTCGATCATGGCACGGGAGACTACGCCGTTGCGTCCGGCTTTCTCCATAAGAAGCTCCGCCATGCGCTCTTCGATGCCTTCGAGGATGTCGCTGCCGCCCGTGCGGCCGTTGTAATACTGTTCCAGCTCCCCGAGGTATTCCCCGGTGCGGCGGGCGGCGTCATCTTCAAGGGTGAAGGCAAAGCCGCCGAGGCTGACTCTTTCTACTTCTCTCATGCGTGTTTGAGGTTGTTGACGGATTCGACCAATTCCTGCCAGGCGGCATCCATCTGGGCAAGCTGCTCCCGGCCTTTGTCCGACAGGACGTAATATTTTCGGGGCGGGCCCTGGGTGGACTCTTCCCAGCGGTAAGTGAGCAGGCCCTGGTTCTTCTGCCGGATCAGCAGGGGATAGAGCGTGCCTTCGACGACAATCATGCCGGCGGCCTTGAGTTCTTCGATGAGGGAGGAGGCATAGGCCTCGTGCTTGCCCAGAATCGAGAGGATACAGTAGTCGAGCAGTCCCTTGCGCATCTGTGCGCGGATGTTTTCTGCAGTATTCTCCATGGCGCTACTTCTTTTGGGTTTGGGCAAAACGGGCGAGGTTCTCCGCCGTCACGGGGAGGCCGTGCATCTCGCATTTCTGCGTGGCGGTCACAGCCTTGGGGATGGCGATCCAGCAGATGATATAGATCCAGAAACCGGCAGAGCCGGCCACCAGGGCCACGAGCATCAGGACGCGGATCAGGACAATGTCGACATCCAGGTAAACGGCGAGTCCGGAGCAGACGCCGGCAATCCGCTTGTTGTCGTAATCGCGGTAAATCTTCTTCTTGGCCGGTGCGCTGTCGGCGGTGGGAGAATAGGGCTCGGATGCGGGACTCTCCGGCTTGCCGTCCGGCATGCCGAGCTGACGGGTCACGCGGTCCACGAGACCGATACTGACGACACGTCCGTCGCTGCCGACCTCCTGGGCGAAGAGTTCCGCGATGCGGGATTCGAGATCCTCCATCACCTCTGCATTCTGCGTATAGGGGATGGAGGACGATGCTGCAAGCCGGGTACGGAAGTGCTCAAGGTAGTCGCTCAGGCGCTTGTAGGCGTCTTCTTCCAGAGTAAAACTGCGGTTTGCCAAGCTGATGTTGAGTACTTTTTTCATTTCATAAGGTTCTTTGACGATGCAAAGATATATAATTTTTCTAATACCTTGTATCACAAAGTACCAAAAATTTTAGAATATTTTCGCTTTGCCTCCTTCGGCAATCCCTTCCCCCTCCTCCTTCCCTCCTTCCGTGACCTGTAAATGCCTGTTTTTCAATCAGCTACTAGATCCGTGGTGAAAAAAAAGCTGCCACGGTTCTGGCAAGTTGGTGGCTATCAATAGATTGTGGGTCACGCCGCCCCCTGTGTGTTTTTGTTGCCCCCCCCTGCGGGGTTCTCCGTCCTCGTCCCAGTTTTAGGCTAGTTTGGTGGAGAGCGTCTTAGTGGCGGTGTCAGCGTGGCGCTATTGGTGGTGTTTTGGGGTCGTCTAATGGTGAGTGGGTGGAGTGGCTGGCCGCAGCGGTTCCAGAAGAGCTGGTCAGCGCTGTTGCTGCAATCCTGGTGACTGAAGCGAGGACTTTGGCGGTAGGGGAGGGGTGTCGTGCAGAAATTTGCGGACCTGCTTCTCCGACGCGCCGGTTGCGATGCGGAAGTTCCTGGCCCATTTCGCTCGCTCGCCCGGCGTGAGATGCAGTAACTTCCAGTCCCTGAACAACCCGTTTCTTGCAGCCATGTCGCACATTTCCCGATAAGGGGCATCGGAAGAGGGGTCATATTCTTCGCCCACGTCAAATTCTTTGCCGGCGGAGGCCTCCGTAGCGATCAGAAGCTTGTCAAAGCTGCCGAACAGGGCGATGGCGGTTTGGTAGTCGATGCAGGCATATTTATGGATGATATAGTCAGCCAGTTGCTCCTGTTCGGTCTGAGTAAGCGGCTCAAAGAGTCTTTGCAGAAGAGACGGACGCAGATAACGCCCGGCACGGTGCTCAAAGTCAACTGTGTCGCATGCGTTTCGCAGCGTGTGCCGGACTTGTCGCTTAACCAGTTTATTCGAAAAGGGATATTCCTGCCGGGCATACGCCAGAAAGGTCCATCGGTCATCGATGGCCGTGGAGCAGAGTTTTTTCTCCACCGGATTGTTGAACAGGTAGATCAGGCTGGAGCGCTGCTCTTTGGGGGTCCGCTTGGGTGCGCTGCCAAACGGGCGCTTGAAGCGGGCCCCGTCCAGATTCCTGTCTTCGTTCATCAGGCGGGAAAAGGTGGAGAGAACCTGTTGCATGAATAACCGCAGTTGCGGCAGGTCTATCGACTTGACCATAAGATGGAAATGTGTGAACATGATGGCCAGCCCCAATATGTTGATTCTGTAACGTCGGGCAAGGATGGAAAGCACGGTGTAGAAGCATAAACGGTCCGTCGTTCTGTAAAATAGAACTCCGCCGTCTTTCGCGATGGAATAAATGTGATACCATGCACCTGGAAAGAATTTCCTGTTTTGCATATGAAGTTTTTAGCAAATGTGGCGAAGCAGGGTGGCATTTGCAAGAATGTGGGACGAATGGACGGAAGAAAAATACGAATTTTACAGATGCCGCGAAAAACTTCTGTCGCCCCATGCTGTGTAACAGAAATGAAAACAAGAGTCCCGTGACCTGTAAATGGTTGATATAGACGGTTTTGCTAGAACCGTGGTGCCCTATTTGCCACCACGGTTCTAGTAATTTGCTGGCAAACAATGATTTGCAGGTCACGCAAGGCAAGCCCCCCATGGCTGCCACACACACACCGGGCCGCCGCGCCGTCCACTTTCCCCCTTTTCTTAAAATCTTTTCATTTTTTTATGACTATATTTGCCGTAAGTCTTAAAATTCCGTCCAGACAATGCATCATAAACGAACCCTCTGCCTGTTGCTGCTCTGCGCACTGACCCTTCCCGCGGCGGGCCAGCGGCCGGACATCCGGCCAGCTCGCAACCGTTTCGCGTGGGAGTACGCCGTCGACTTCCGCTACATCTTTGACAATCGCGAGTTCGCTACCTCCCATGATGAGGTGGTCCCTTCCGGGACGATGCATACCATCGTGCTGGCTCCGACGGTCGGGTTCAGCCTGGAGCCGTCGCGGAATGTCCGGCACAGCCTGATGGCGGGCGTCGAACTCGCACACGATATGGGCTCGCACACCTGGGCGGATTTCGCGCGCGAACCCATTATCTTCTATAACGCGCAGGCGCGAACCCGGAAGGGTGCGTTCGAAGCCTTCGCAGGCATCTTCCCGCGCACCAACATGGAGGGCGCCTACGGCGAGGCCTTCTTCTCCGGCATGTTCCGCAACAGCGACCGCAACCTCGAGGGCATGCTACTTAAATGGCGCGCTGAGCGTTTCTATACCGAACTCGCCTTTGACTGGATGGGGAAATACGGCCCCGACACGCGCGAGCGCTTCCAGCTTGTCAGCGCCGGGCAATGGCAGGCCGCTCACTGGCTCCAGCTGGGCTGGACGGGCAGCTTCTACCACTACGCCTGCTCGGAGATCGCCGGCAACGTGGTGGACAACCACTTGTTGGAGCCGTGGCTGAAGATGGACTTTTCCCGCCGCACGCGCTGGCAGGAGCTGTCTGTACAGGCAGGAATGCTCGTTGCTTACCAGTGTGACCGGGGCCGGAGTGCCAAACCGCTCCTCCCCTGCGGCGGCGAGTTGAAACTCACGGCGCGCCGGTGGAACGTGAGTTTGCAGAACACGACCTACCTGGGCGGCAATCTGATGCCGTATTTCCGGGATATCGACCCGGCAGGGCTTCCGTATGCGACCAGCCTCTATTTCGGCACGCCGTGCTACAATGGTTTCTTCGACCTTGCCGAGCTGGCCTGGGCGCCGCGGATCACGCGCTACCTGAGCCTGCGGCTCTCCGCCCGCGCTTACTTTGACAAGTTGGGCTTCCTCGGCTGGCAGCAGATCATTTCGCTGCGCTTCTGCCTATGAAGTACTGGGATTTCCGCGAGAGCGGCAAGCCGCAATACGACTATGTTGCCTATACGGACGGCAGCTACCGTCTGCCGAAAAATTTCGGCGCCTCCGCCTGCATCGTCCTTGACGGTCAGGACGGGAAACCGCTCTATCAGTGGAGCGAGGTGAGCCGTTATTCCACCAGCAACCGCCAGGAACTCGCTGCCATTATCCACGCCCTGTTGCATGTCCCCGAGGGAAGCAGCGTGCTGGTACGCAGCGACAGCGAGAACGGCATCGCCCAGCTGACCGGCCAGGTACGGAGCAAGAAGGACTACGACCTGGTGCGGCTGTACCGCCAGGTCCGGCAGGAACGCCGGCTGTGCGTGCAGCTGGAATGGGTGCGCAGCCACAGCGGTGACCGCTGGAACGGTCACGTGGACGACCTGTGCATGGAGGCGCTGGACCTCTTCGAGGCCAACGGGACGCATGTGCGCGAGGGGGTTGACCCGGACGCGCTGATTTCGTATATTTGTAAGCAATAATTCTTTCTGGAATATGGACATCGCAATCATCGGCGCCGGCAACATGGGAGGCGCCACGGCCCTGGGGCTCGCAGGCGCACTGCCTGATGCCCGGATCACCGTCACGGCGAAGCACGCCGCTACCCTGGATAAATTTGCCGCACGCGGCTTGCAGACCTCGCTCGACAACCTTGCCGCCGCTTCGGAGGCGGACGTCGTCGTGCTGGGCGTCAAACCCTGGCTGGCTAAAGATGTGCTCACCGAACTGCGCCCGGCGCTTGCCGGAAAAGTGCTGGTATCGTTCGTCGCAGGCATACCTGCGGCCGAGATGCTGGGCTGGCTGGAGGGCAGCGGCGTGGCTGGGGCCTATGCCGTGATTCCGAATCTCGCTATCGAAGTCGGGCAGAGCATGACCTTTATCCACGAACTCTGCGGCACGCCGGAGACGCTCCGGACCGTGCAGGGGCTGTTCGATGCCGTCGGCAAGACGGCGGTCGTGGACGAAAAACGCCTGCATGCGGGCATGATGCTCGCGTCCTGCGGCACGGCATTCGCGCTGCGTTACGTCCGCGCTTCCGCCGAGGGCGGCGTGGAACTGGGGCTCTACCCGAAAGAGGCGGTCGATGCCGCACTGCAGACCGTCAAGGGCGCGGCCGCGCTGCTGGAAGCCCGCGGAACGCATCCCGAGGCGGAGATCGACCGTGTGACCACGCCCGGCGGCATTACCATCCGCGGGCTCAATGCCATGGAGGAGGCCGGTTTTTCCGCCGCCGTCATCGCCGGGCTGCTGCAGCGGGGAAGGTAAATATATGCGTGACCCATAAATCGTTATTTATCAGCGAAATACTAGAACCGTGGCGGCCAAATCGACCGCCACGGTTCTGGTAAAATGTTGAGTGCCAGCAAATTGCGGGTCACGCAAGTCTCTAATATTTATTCAGCGGGATGCCGGCGGTCATCTGATGCACGCGGTGCTTGACGTCTTCGAGCAGGGCTTCATGCTCGGCGAGCGAGGCCCGCTGGGCGTCCGTGAGCGGCTCGCCCTTCTTGACGGAGAGCGCGTCGATGTGCCTGGCGCAGGAGGAGAGGACCTCGTCGATCAGGGCCACGATGTCCACCATGTCCTTTTCCACGAAGCCGCGGGAGGTCACGGCCGGCGTGCCGATGCGGAAACCTGAGGTCTGGAACGGGCTGCGGGTGTCGAACGGAACCATGTTCTTGTTGAGCGTGATGGCGGCGAGCTCCAGCTGCTGCTCGGCGATGCGTCCGGTGACGTTGTCGAATTTGCCTCGCAGGTCGATCAGCATCAGGTGGTTGTCCGTGCCGCCGGAGACGACCTTGTAGCCGAGGCGGAGAAACTCCGCGCACATGGCCTGGGCGTTGGCGATGACCTGCTTCTGGTACTGGATGTATTCCGGCTGGGCGGCCTCAAAGAAGGCCACGGCCTTGGCCGCGATGACGTGCTCGAGCGGACCGCCCTGTACGCCGGGGAAGACGTAGGAGTCGAGGACCTGGCTCATCTTCTTGACCACGCCCTTCGGAGTGGTACGGCCCTGCGGGTCGTCGAAGTCCTTGCCGATGAGGATCACGCCGCCGCGCGGCCCGCGCAGCGTCTTGTGCGTGGTCGAAGTCACGATGTGGGCATATTTGACAGGATTCTCCAGCAGGCCGGCGGCAATCAGGCCGGCGGTGTGGGCCATGTCGATCCAGAGGATTGCGCCCACCTTGTCGGCGATGGCGCGCATGCGGGCGTAGTCCCATTCGCGGGAGTAAGCGGAAGCGCCGCCGATGATCAGCCGCGGCTTGTTCTCAAGGGCCATCTGTTCCATCTTGTCATAGTCCACGCGGCCGGTCTCCGGATTGAGACCATAGGCCACGGCGTGGTACAGCAGGCCGGAGGCGTTGACGGGGGATCCGTGGGTGAGGTGTCCGCCCTGGCTGAGGTCCAGACCCATGAAGGTGTCGCCGGGCTTGAGCACGGCCATGGTCACGGCCATGTTGGCCTGGGCGCCGGAGTGGGGCTGGACATTGGCCCACTCGGCCCCGTACAGGGCCTTGAGGCGGTCGATGGCCAGTTGCTCGATCTGGTCGACGACCTCACAGCCGCCGTAATAGCGCTTGCCGGGGTAGCCCTCTGCGTATTTGTTGGTGCAGATGGAGCCCATGGCGGTGAGGACCTCGTCGGTGACGTAGTTTTCGGAGGCGATGAGTTCGAGACCGGCTTTCTGCCGTTCAAATTCTTTCTTGATCAGATCGTTGATTTGGGTGTCCTGTTTCATAAGGTAGTTGAAATGTGTCCGCAAAGGTAATATTTTTTCCGTATCTTTGCGCTCCATGGGCGACAGGAAATTATCGAATATCGAGTTGGGACGCGTGCGTGCGGAGGATTACCGTGCGCTGCCGCCTTCCGGCGTAGTGCTGGTGCTGGACAACATCCGCAGTGCGCACAACGTCGGGAGCGCCTTCCGTACCGGCGACGCCTTCAAGGTGGACAAGGTCTGGCTGTGCGGCATTTGCGCTGCGCCGCCCTCCGCCGAGATCCACAAGGTGGCCCTCGGCGCCGAGTTGAGCATGCCCTGGGAGCATGTGGACGACACCCTCGCGCTCGTGAGGCGCTTGCGCGCCGAAGGCTGGACCGTGGTTTGCGCCGAGCAGACGGAACATGCGGTCGGCCTGCCTGATTTCCGGCGCGAGCCGCTCCGCCGCTACGCCGTCGTCTTCGGCAACGAGGTGGACGGTGTCCGTCAGGACGTCGTGGACGAGGCTGACCTCTGCGTCGAAATCCCGCAGTCGGGCACCAAGCATTCGCTCAACGTCAGTGTGTCCGTCGGCATTGTCCTTTGGCAGCTTTTCCATAGCCGGTGACAAATTGTCATTGGCACGGGACTTGATTTTACAGGATGCGTCGCGGTGATGCCGCGGCGCTTTATGCTTAAAAATTAAATCATTGCTGTCCACTAAAAGTTGTGGACGAAGTTAAAAGTTAAAAATCAAACAACGTGGGTTCATAGAACCCGTCAAGTTCTTTGTCAATATTGAGGT
>CAJOMY010000048.1:0-10542 GCA_905235775.1 uncultured Bacteroidales bacterium
CCGCCCTTTCCCGACGTCAGCCCGGACACCCCTGGACCACCCGGACAACTTACAAAAAGAGGATGACCTCAAAGTCCATTGGACTTATTAGTCATCCCCTGTCCTGGCGTCGTGGTCCCTGCAGGACTTGAACCTGCGACCCGCTGATTATGAGTCAGCTGCTGCTAACCAACTGAGCTAAGGGACCTCTGACGTATCATCAGACCTTGATCTCGACCTCCACGCCGGAGGGGAGCTCAAGCTTCATCAAGGCATCCACCGTCTTGGCGTTGGAGTCCTCGATGTCGAGGAGACGACGGTAAGAGTCGAGTTCAAACTGCTCGCGGGCCTTCTTGTTGACAAAGGTGGAGCGGTTGACGGTGAAGATCTTCTTGCCCGTCGGAAGGGGAATGGGGCCATTCACCTTGGCGCCGGTAGACTTCACGGTCTCGACAATCTTGGCCGCGGACTTGTCCACGAGCATGTGGTCGAAAGACTTGAGTTTGATTCTAATTTTCTGGCTCATATCAATTTGCTTTTTTCATTTCAATTATTCGTCGTCAGACGGCATGTGATATCCGCTCTTCTCCACGATATCCTTGGACATCGCGGCCGGCACCTCGGCGTAGTGGTCGAACGACATCGTGCTGGTCGCACGGCCGGAAGACAGGGTGCGGAGCACGGTGACGTAGCCGAATTGCTCGGAGAGCGGCACGAAGGCCTTCACGATGCGGGCTCCGTTGGTCGTCGAGTCCATCGCGACAATCTGTCCGCGGCGACGGTTGAGGTCGCCGACGATGTCGCCCATGTAGTCCTCCGGGGTCACGACCTCGAGGCTCATGATGGGCTCCAGGATGACAGGCTTGCACTTGGGACAAGCGTGACGGAACGCCATGCGGGCGGCCAGCTCGAAAGAGAGCTGGTCGGAGTCCACCGGGTGGAAGGAGCCGTCCAGCAGGGTGACCTTCAGGGAAGGCACCTCGTAACCGGCCAGGACGCCGTTCGCCATGGCGGATTCGAAACCCTTCTGAACGCAGGGGACGAATTCCTTGGGGACGTTGCCGCCCTTGACCTGATTATCGAACTGGAGGCCGCTCACGCCTTCGTCGGCAGGGCCGATCTCGACGATGATGTCGGCAAATTTACCACGGCCGCCCGTCTGTTTCTTGAACACCTCGCGGTGCTGGACGCTGGCGGTGATTGCCTCTTTGTAGTTGACCTGCGGGGCACCCTGATTGATCTCGACGCCGAACTCACGGCGCAGGCGGTCCACGATGATGTCGAGGTGGAGCTCACCCATGCCGCTGATGACGGTCTGTCCCGTGTCCGCATCGGACTTGACGGTGAAGGTGGGATCCTCTTCGGCAAGTTTGCCGAGCGCGACGCCCAGCTTGTCGAGGTCTTTCTGCGTCTTGGGCTCCACGGCGATACCGATCACGGGGTCGGGGAACTCCATGGACTCCAGCGAGTAAAGGTGGTTCTCCGCACAAATCGTATCACCGGTGCGAAGGTCCTTGAAGCCGACCGCCGCACAGATGTCTCCGGCCTCCACGAACTCGATGGGGTTCTGGTGGTTGGAGTGCATCTGGTACAGACGGGCCACGCGCTCCTTCTTCCCGGAACGGGAATTGAGCACGTAGGAACCGGCATCCAGGTGACCAGAATAGACACGGACGTATGCCAGGCGGCCGACGAACGGATCGGTCGCGATCTTGAACACAAGACCGCAGAAGGGCTCGGTCGACTGGGGCTGCAGCATGACTTCCTTGTCATTCGCCAGGTTCGTCGCCTTCGTCGCGCCGATGTCCAGCGGGGACGGGAGGTAACGCATGACGGCGTCCAGCAGGAACTGGACCCCTTTGTTCTTGAACGAGGAACCGCAGCATGCAGGAACGATCTGCATGGCGATCGTGCCCTTGCGGAGTGCCGCGATGATCTCTTCGTCCGTAATGGACTCCGGAGCCTCGAAGAACTTGTCCATCAGGGCGTCGTCGCACTCGGCGGCGGCCTCGACCAACTTGTCGCGCCAGAGGGCGACGGCGTCCTGCATATCCGCGGGAACTTCCTGGATCTCATAATTCACCAGGTCGTCGCCGCTCTTGTAGACAATCGCCTTCCGGGCAATCAGGTCAACTATACCTTTGAAATTCTCCTCCGCACCTATCGGGAGGCAGATCGGAACGGCGGTGGCACCAAGCTTGGTCTTGATCTCCTCGACACAGGCGAGGAAATCGGCACCGACGCGGTCCATCTTGTTCACATAGGCAATCTTCGGCACATGGTACTTGTCCGCCTGGCGCCAAACCGTCTCGGACTGGGGCTGAACCCGCCCCACGGCGCAGAACGTCGCGACAGTACCGTCCAGGACACGAAGGGAACGCTCGACCTCCACCGTGAAATCCACATGGCCCGGAGTGTCGATCAGGTTGATCTGATACGTGTCTCCGCCATAGTGCCAGAACGCGGTGGTGGCTGCAGAAGTGATGGTGATGCCACGCTCCTGCTCCTGTACCATCCAGTCCATCGTAGCTGCACCTTCGTGGACCTCACCGATCTTGTGGGTCTTGCCGGTGTAGTAAAGGATACGTTCGGACGTGGTGGTCTTGCCGGCATCGATGTGGGCCATGATGCCGATGTTCCTCGTGTACTTGAGATCTCTCTTAGCCATCTGACAAACCAAATCAATTAAAAGCGGAAGTGGGCGAAGGCCTTGTTGGCTTCGGCCATCTTGTGCATGTCTTCCTTCCGCTTGAAGGCGCCGCCTTCATTGTTGTAAGCTGCGATGATCTCGGCACAGAGTTTTTCAGCCATCGAGCGGCCGGAGCGTTTGCGGGCGAAGGCGATCATATTCTTCATCGAGAGAGAAACCTTCCGCTCAGGGCGCAACTCGGTAGGCACCTGGAAGTTGGCGCCGCCGATACGGCGGGACTTGACCTCGATCTGCGGGGTCACGTTCTCGAGCGCCTTCCTCCAAATATCCAGAGGAGCCTTGTCAGAATCTTTCATCTTCTCGCCTACCATGTCAATGGCATCGTAAAAAATAGAATACGCGATACTCTTCTTCCCCTGCAACATCAGGTTGTTCACGAAGCGGGTGACCTGCGTGTCGTGAAACTTGGGATCAGGAAGTAGAATCCTCTTCTTAGGCTTTGCTTTTCTCATTGTTGTGAAAATTAATGATTAAACCATCCTTTCGCAATTACTTCGGCCTCTTGGCGCCGTAGAGCGAACGGGACTGGGTCCGTCCTTCCACGCCGGCAGTATCCAAAGCACCGCGGAGGATGTGGTAACGTACACCGGGGAGATCCTTGACACGACCCCCGCGCACGAGCACGATGGAGTGCTCCTGCAGGTTGTGCCCCTCGCCCGGAATGTAGGCATTGACCTCTTTTGAATTCGTGAGACGTACACGCGCGACCTTACGCATAGCGGAGTTCGGCTTCTTGGGGGTCGTCGTATAGACCCTCAGGCATACGCCACGCTTCTGAGGACAAGCATCCAGCGCACGAGATTTCGACTTGACTTCGATCACCTCGCGTCCTTTGCGAACCAATTGTTGAATAGTTGGCATAAATTGTTGTTAATAAATAAGTTATAAAAAGCCCCCAGTTTTTGGGGGCTGCAAATATACGGAAAAATCCGTAAATCACAAAATCTGACGGTTTTAACTACCTGAATTTCGCGAACTCGACGTCTTTGCGGGACTGCTCGTACAAGCGCTTGTCCTTCGCTTCTACATTCGCCAGGTGCGCTTTGACTCCGTCAGCGTCGCCGCGGCGGGCCGCGATGACGGCGCGCAGGTATTCGGCGCGGCCGCACTGGCACTTCACGCGGGCTTCGGCTTCATCCAGGCGGCCGGCGAGCAGGCTGGCGATGGCGCCGTTCAGGCCATCGGTGCCGGCCAGCTGCTTCGCCGCGGCATCATAATTGCCGTCCAGCAACTCCAGCAGGCCGAGGTTGGCCTTGGCCTCGTCGGTACCCGCCTTGCGGAACCATTCCGCGGCACGCTGACGGTCGCCACGCTGCAGCTCCACGACGCCACGGGCGTTCTGCACGTCGGCGTCCGGCGCCTTGATGGCGTCCAGCAGCCTGGCGGCGGCATCCGGACGCTGCTCGTCCAGGGCCATGGCGGCCAGGTTGAAGCGGGCCCGGTCGGAGCCGAACTTGTCCACGGCCTTGTTGTAGAGCTCGGCCTTGCGGGTGGCGTCATCCGTGATGGAGGCCACGCGCAGCAACCCTTCCTCGTCCAGGACGTCCACGGCCTGGCGGGACAGCTCCACGAGCTCCTCGTCGGAGAAGTTCTGATAGTCCACCTCGGTGATGAAACGGGCGCGCCGCAGCTCCGGGAACACGTTCTTGTTGATCTCGGTGTACACTTTGGACATGTTCTTGATCTCGCTCTCGCGGACGGCCGGGTCGCTGTACATGGACAGGACACGCAGGATCAGGTCCTTGTCCTCCAGGTCGGACCGCTCGATGGCCTCGCGGAAGCCCTCCCAGTCCTGACCGATGCTCCGCACCTCCAGGTTGTCCGGAGCGTTCTTGTCGCCGGTCACCTTGCCCCAGGCCTTCTCGGCGGAGGCGGCGCGCTGGTCGGACAGCTTGGCATTGTACGCCTGGCCGCCTTCCGGAGAGGCATAGGCCACGACGCTCGTGCCCCGGACCGTATAGCGCGGATCGGCTTCGATCTGGGCCAGGGCGGCCTGCAGCTCCCGGATGGACTGCGAGCGCAGTTCGCTGCCCTTGATGGCGGCGGAATTGTAGTCATACATCACCTGGCCTTCCGCCTGCTCGCGGATCACGGCCTGGTAGCCGTCCTTCTTGTAGCTGTAGGTGCCGTGCGTGCTGGCCAGCAGCTGGGTCACGATCGTGCCGTCGGCCACCTTGACGGCCGGAATCACAATCGACTTGCCGTTGTAGCTGGCGACGCCGCGCAGCTCCAGGTGCGCCTGCCCGACACCCTCCTCATAGTCGAAGGAGAACTGCTCGCGGACGGTGCTGCCGGCCTTGTAGACCACCTTGAAATTATCCATCACCTTCTCGCCCTGATAGACAAAAGTGGGACCCTTCTGCTCCTCACCGTTGCTGTAGACAAGCACGGGGGTCACTTCCATCATGGCCTTGGGGTGGAAATAGCCGTCGGGATACGTGACCGACAGGCTCACGGGAATTTTATCGCCCACGAGGGCAAGGACTTCGGGCGTGCAGTTGATCTGGACTTTCTCGGCGAGTTTCATCTGCTCGGCCCGGGACTGGGAACATGCGACAGCCACGCTGGCCGCAGCGCAGTAAAAAAGGATTTTGGCAATATTTTTCATATGTGAAAACGTTTTGTGGTGTATGTGAAGATGTTTGAATGACAAATATAAAAAATATTCCTTAACTTTGCTATTCCATGGAAATACAAGACCTCCAAAGACTCAAAAATAAATTCGACATCATCGGGAATGACGCCGGCCTCAACCGCGCGCTGGAAACGGCCGTCGCCGTGGCCCCCACCGACCTCACCGTCCTGATCACGGGCGAGAGCGGCGTGGGCAAGGAGAACATCCCCCGGATCATCCACCAGTTCAGCCGCCGCAAGAACGGCAAATACCTGGCCGTCAACTGCGGCGCCATCCCCGAGGGGACCATCAACGCCGAGCTTTTCGGTCATGAGAAAGGAGCCTTCACAGGCGCCATCGGCGAGCGGAAAGGCTACTTCGAAGAGGCTGACGGCGGAACCCTGTTCCTCGATGAGATCGGCGAGCTCCCGCGCGAGACGCAGGCCCTGCTGCTGCGGGTCCTGCAGAACGGGGAATACATGAAAGTCGGCTCCTCCAAGGTGGAGAAGACCGACGTGCGCGTGATTGCCGCCACCAACGTCAACCTGGCCTACGCCGTAGCCACGGGCAAGTTCCGCGAGGACCTGTACTACCGCCTGACCGGCATCCAGATCCAGATGCCCGCCCTGCGCGACCGCAACAAGGACGACATCTACCTGCTTTTCCGCAAGTTCACCTCGGACTTCTCCGAACGCTACAACCTCTGCAAAGTCAGCCTGAGCCACGACGCCATTTCCCTGCTGACCGCCTACCGCTGGCCCGGCAACATCCGCCAGCTGAAAAACATTGCGGAGACGGTGACCGCCCTCGAATCCCGCCCCGTCACGCCCGGCTCCGAGCGCATTGAGCTCGGACCCGCGGCCCTGATGCGCTATCTCCCGGACGAGAAGGATTCCATGCTCCCCGCCACCTCCGGGCCGCAGAGCGCCGGAGGCGGCATGTCCGACAGCGACAAGCAGATGATTGTCAAAGCCATCCTCGACCTCAAGCAGGAAGTGGACCGCCTGAAGGAAGCCGTCCGGACCGGCGTTCCCGTCCAGGAGCCGGTGCCCGCCGGCCTGCCCCGCTATCTGGACATGGCCCCGGACGAGCCCGAAGAGCAGCTCCCCGAGCCGGAAACGACCCTCGAGGGCATCTCCATCCGCAAGGCCAGCGACGAACTCATTGAGCGCGCCCTCGCCAAGCACGGCGGCAAGGTCAAGCCGGCCGCCGCCGAACTGGGCATTTCCGAACGCACCATCTACCGCAAACTCGCGGAATGGAAAAACAACGGCAGGAAAGCATGACACGCCTGTCCGCACGCATATCCGCCCTGCTGTTTGCGGCGCTGACCCTCGGCGCCTGCGGCATCTATTCCTTCTCCGGCACCTCCATCCAGAACGACGTCGAGTCCATCAACATCGACTATTTCGAATACAAGGCGCAGAAAGTCAACCCCTCGCTGAGCAACGACCTGACCGAGGAGCTCCGCACCCGTTTCCGCCGGACGACGCGGCTCGAGCAGGTGGAGCAGGACGGAGACCTGGAGATCACGGGCGAGATCACAGGCTACAGCGTCGCCCCCGCGGCCGTGTCGGCCAATGAGGTCGCGGAGCGCAACCGCCTCACCGTGACCGTCCGCGTCAGCTTCACCAACCGCAAATACCCCGAAGACGACTTCGACGGCAAATCCTTCTCCGCCTACGCGGACTATAATTCCACCGAGACCCTCGACGCCGTCGAATCCACCCTCTGCGCCGAAATCATCGAGAAACTCGTCGAAGATATTTTCAACGCCACCGTAGCCCAATGGTAAAACCGATCGACATTCACGACATCTCCCTGGAGGAACTCTCCGGGATCATCGCCCTGTATCCCTGGTACGGCGGCGCCCGGGTGGAACTTTGCCGCCGGATGGCCGGAGCCGGCGCCCTCTCCAGGAGCCTGGTGGCCGAGACGGCCCTGCATCTGTGCGACCGCCGGACCGTCACTTCCCTGCTTCGGGAAGACCAGGCAGCGGACTGCACGGACAAGGACACTCGCCAGCTGGTCGAAGCCTTCATCCCGGACCCCGCACCGGAAAAGCCTGCCACGCGCGTGGTCGTGGTGGGCGGAGACTATTTCTCCCAGGACCAGTATGAGGATATCCGCAAGGACGGAGACGCCGTTTTCTCCCAACTCGCCGGCAGGGTCCGCGAAGAAGATGCTGACACCGGGCAGCCGGAAGAACAAGAAAGGGATGGTGACAGCCTGTGCACCGAGACGCTGGCCGGGATTTATCTTGAGCAGGGCTATCGGCAGGAAGCGATCGACATTTATTCGCGCCTAAGTTTGCGATATCCGGAAAAAAGTGTTTACTTTGCAGCCCTTATTGACGAAATAAACAAAATAGAAGACTGAATATGAATGCATTGTTTGTGATTTTAACCGTGCTGATCATCCTCGCAGCCATCCTGCTGATCATCGTGGTACTCCTCCAGAACGGCAAGGGAGAGGGTATGGCCAGCAATTTCGTGGCCGGCAACCAGACCTTCGGTGTCCGCCAGACGGCCGACGCCCTCGAGAAAATTACCTGGGGGCTCGTCGCTTTCATTCTCGTCGTCTCCATCATCTCTTCCTTCACGACCGGCACCAACGGCGCCGCCGTGGATGTGACTGACCAGATCGAGAACGTGGCCACGGACGCCCAGCCCGCCTTCCCGTCCGCTCCCATCCAGCAGGACGCCCCGACGGAGTAGATTCCGGGTCCAGTCCGGAATGGAAAGAAAAAAGCCTGAGGCATGTGCCTCAGGCTTTTTTCATTTGTTCCGCAGGACCGTCTGGCCGTCCACGCTGTCCACCTCGATGACGGAGTCCTTGCGAACCTTGCCGTCCAGGATCTCGCGGGCCAGGCGGTTGACAAGCTCGCGCTGGATCAGCCGCTTCACCGGCCGGGCGCCATAGACGGGATCGTACCCGTTCTCCACCATGTCGTCCTCGAAGGCCGGGGTGTAGCTGAGCGAAACGTTTTCGTCCGCGAGCTTGCGACGCAGGATCTCCATCTGGATGCGCACGATCTGCCGGATGTCGTCCGGGGTCAGGGCATCGAAGATCACGATCTCGTCGATGCGGTTGAGGAACTCCGGCCGCATGCGCAGGCGCAGCTCCTCCTCCTTGAGGTTGGAGGTCATGATCAGGATGGTGTTCTTGAAATCCACGGTGCGGCCCTTGTTGTCGGTCAGACGTCCGTCGTCCAGGACCTGCAGCAGGATGTTGAACACGTCCGGATGCGCTTTCTCGATCTCGTCCAGCAGGACCACGGAGTAGGGCTTGCGCCGCACGGCCTCGGTCAGCTGGCCTCCCTCGTCGTAGCCGACGTATCCCGGAGGCGCACCGATCAGGCGGCTGACCGTGTGACTTTCCTGGTATTCGCTCATGTCAATGCGCGTCATCATCGCCTCGTCATTGAAGAGGAACTCGGCGAGGGCCTTGGCGAGCTCGGTCTTGCCCACGCCCGTGGTGCCCAGGAAGAGGAAGGAGCCGATGGGCCGGTGCTCGTTGGACAGGCCGGCGCGGCTGCGGCGCACGGCGTCCGAGACGGCCGCGATGGCCTTGTCCTGGCCGACCACCCGCTTGTGCAGTTCATCCTCCATCCGGAGGAGCTTTTCCTTCTCGCTCTCCATCATCCGGGCCACCGGGATACCGGTCCAGCGCGCCACGACCTCAGCGATGTCCCCGGGCGTGACGGCTTCCGTGATGATCGGGTCCTGAATTGCCGCCTGCCGTGCGCTCAATTCTTCGATGCGCTTCTGTGCGGCGGCGAGCTTGCCGTAGCGGATCTCCGCGACCTTGCCGTAGTCGCCGGCGCGCTCGGCGATGGCCGCCTCGCGCTTATAATCCTCGATCTGCTGGCGGGTGTTGTTGAGCTCGGACACGATGCCCTTTTCCTCCTGCCAGCGTCTGGCGAGGGCGTCGCGCTCGGCCTGCGCCGTCTTCAGTTCTTCTTCGATCTTCTCGCGCTTGAGGCCCACGCCTTCGCGGCCCACGGCCTCTTTCTCGATCTGCAGCTGACGGATGCGGCTGTCCAGGATGTCGATCGGTTCCGGGACGGAGTTCATCTCCAGGCGAAGCTTGGAAGCAGCCTCGTCCACGAGGTCAATGGCCTTGTCGGGCAGGAAACGGTTGTTGATGTAGCGGTGGCTGAGGTTCACGGCGGCGATGAGCGCGTCATCCTCGATGCCCACGCGGTGGTGGGTCTCATATTTCTCCTTGAGGCCACGCAGGATGGCGATGCTCTCGGCGGGCGAGGGCTCGTCCACCATCACCTTCTGGAAGCGGCGCTCCAGGGCCTTGTCCTGCTCGAAATATTTCTGATACTCGTCCAGCGTGGTCGAACCGATGGTGCGCAGTTCACCGCGCGCGAGCGCGGGTTTCAGAATATTGGAAGCGTCCATGGCGCCGGACGAACGGCCCGCGCCCACCAGCGTATGGATCTCGTCGATAAAGAGGATGATCTCGCCGTCGCTGTCCACGACTTCCTTGACGACGCCCTTGAGCCGCTCCTCGAATTCGCCCTGGTACTTGGCGCCTGCAATCAGCGCGCCCATGTCCAGGGAGAAAACCTTGCGGCTTTTGAGGTTCTCGGGCACCTGCCCGTTCACGATCTTGGTGGCGATCCCTTCCGAGATGGCGGTCTTGCCGACACCGGGTTCACCGACCAGGATCGGGTTGTTCTTGGTCCTCCGGCTCAGGATCTGCAGCACGCGACGGATTTCCTCGTCGCGGCCGATGACCGGGTCGAGCTTTCCCTTGGCCGCGGCCTCATTGAGGTCCACGGCGTACTTGCTTAAGAATTCGTACTTGCTGTTCTCCATAATTAATCTCATCGGCCCATCAGTGGGCCTGTGACCTGACGCTCAAATGTTGAGCCACTGACAAATTGTCAGCACCACCAACAGAAGAAGAAAGACTAATAAGTCCAACGGACTTTGAGGTCATCCTCTTTTTTCTGTCCGAGTAGCCACAGGCATCCAGGCGGACGTCGGGAAAGGGCGGGGGCTGTCGCCTCAGTTGCTGGACGGCTAACTCCTCCTTTTTGGCCAGGCCCTGCGGTCCTGGCCAACAGTCGTCAGACACACGCCGTCCTGCTTACAGCACCGCTGCCCTCAGCGGGCCCCGCTGATCTTTTCCCTCCTATTCGCCCGGGCACCTGTGTCCACCACGGACCAACAAAAAGCCGGGAAATGGCCTCGAAGGCGGTTGGGGAGCGGAGACGGCAGGT
>CAJOMY010000048.1:10618-11603 GCA_905235775.1 uncultured Bacteroidales bacterium
CGCCGCAGACGCTGGGAGGGATGGAGTGAGCGCAGCGAACGGAACCTCCCGGGGTGGGCTGCCGCGGCCGCCTGACATTAAAATGAAGACGACCAATAATTACTTATCAGTCGCCTTCTTCTTGGAGCGGAAAACGGGGCTCGGACCCGCGACCTCAACCTTGGCAAGGTTGCGCTCTACCAACTGAGCTATTTCCGCAAAACCTTATTGCTTAGCGTTGGGATTGCAAAGATAGACACATTTTTTGAATCACCAAAAAAAATGTGATTTTATTTGTTCTTTTTGCTGCGCTTGGCCTCCCGGGCAGCTTTCTTCTCGGCCTTGCGGGCCTCCGCGGCAGCCTTCTCCGCCGCCATCGCGGACTTCGTCTTGAACATGATCACGCCGTTCTGTCCCTGCACGCCATAGATACCGGACGTGCCGTCCTTCAGGACCTCGATGGAATAGATGTCCTCCGGGAGCAGGTACGTGACGTCGTCCGTGATGATGCCGTCCACGACGAAGAGCGGCTGCGTCTGGTTGGAGTTGGTGCCGACGCCACGGATGACGATCTGCGGCATGACGCCGTCGCCGCCGCCGGGGCTTACGGAGACGCCGGGTTCGGCGCGGAGCAAGTCGAACACGGTGTTGTATTGCGTCTTGTCTTTCGGGTCACGGACTTTCTCCTGAGCGCACAAGGGGCCGCCCAGCAGTGCCAGGGCAGTGAGCAGAAGCAGCATTCTTTTCATGGTCCAATCATCTGATTATGCACAAAGATACAGGTTTTTTGGATAAATTGGGGTACTTTTTACTAAAAATGCCCTGCAGACACAGTTTTGTCTACTTCTCGCGCGCGGTGCAATGGCAAATAGTGCCGAGCCATGTCCTTATCAATTCGCCAGATAGTTTCATTGCTGTCCACTAAAAGTTGTGGACGAAGTTAAAAGTTAAAAATCAAACAACGTGGGTTCATAGAACCCGTCAAGTTCTTTGTCAATATTGAGGT
>CAJOMY010000049.1 GCA_905235775.1 uncultured Bacteroidales bacterium
AGATCGAGGTGAAGCAGAACGCCCTTGCGGGCGAACTGACCTCGCGCGGCGGCAAGCCGGTCGCCCGCGGTCTGGCGAACGGCACGACCGGACGCGTGAGCGCCGCCAACTCCTACGATGATCCGACCTACATCCCGAATCCGTCCGACCTGGGACGGGGCGTGGTCAGCGTCGGTTTCGGACACGACTCCAAACGGGCGGCCGGCGACGCCTTCCGGGACGGATACGTCACGGCCGATCTGGCCGCCGTGCTGCAGGATCCCGTGATCCGCTCGATGTCCCGGGAGCAGATTGAGAAGATGGTGGAAGAAGACCGCCGGCGGATGAAGAAATCCGCGGCCGAGCTCGACTTCACGCAGGCCGCCCATTACCGCGACGAGATGTGGGCCCTGCAGGAATACCTCAAAGTCTGGAAAGAGAGATGAAAAGTTCCCGTATCGTACTGTTCATTTTCGGCGTAATCGCCGCCCTGGCGGTCCTCTGCGCCGTGTTTCCCGAAGAGGGAGTGCTCGGGCTGCGCTTTCCCCGGCTGAGCGATGTCCTCTCGGCGGCCGAACCGGCGACGGGACTTTCGCCCGAGGAGCTGGTCGAACTGCGCCGGGAATCGGTGCTCGCCGCCCAGCGCGACGAGTACCAGGTTTTCTTCCGCGAAGATCCGGCCCGTTTCTACCTGCCGGATGATGATATCCGTTTCTTCGACGCCCTGTTTGCCGCCTTCGACCGCGCGGAGCAGGAGCCGGTGCGTATCGTACACTACGGCGACTCGCAAATCGAGGAGGACCGTATCACCGGAACTATCCGCGAGCGGCTTCAGGATCGATTCGGCGGCAGCGGACCGGGCATGATGCCGGCCCGCCGCTATGCCACGCCCCGTGTGGGCGGTGGCAGTACTGCCGAGTTGCAACGTTTCTTCAGCTATGGCGACGCCTCTTACCGGGCGGGCATCCGCCAATACGGACCGTACGCCGACTTCACGCGGCTGGACACCGTGTCCACTTTCAACTTCTACCCGGTTTCCCGCAAGGATGCGGACCATTTTGAGCGTGCCACGCTCGTTGCGGGCAACCTGCGCGGAACCCTGGGCGTGCGCAGCCGGGACGACAAGCGCAGCGTCGAGCCCGGGGGACCGCTCAGCTTCGTGCGCTTCGAGCTGCCGGACAGCTCCACGCATTTCTCGCTGACCGCTTCCGGCTACGCCGACCTCTACGGCATCCTCCTGGACGGCAAGACCGGCATCCGGATGGACAATGTCGCCATGCGCGGCAGCTCCGGGGCCATTTTCACGGCGATGGACGCCAGTCAGCTGCAGGCCTTCTACAAAGAGGAAAACGTACGCCTGATCATGCTGCAGTACGGCGGCAACAGCGTTCCGTACCTCAAGAGCGACAAGCAGATCGGGGACTATGCCGCATCCGTCCGCAAGCAGATCCAACTGCTGCGCGCCCTGGCGCCGGAGGCGGCCATCCTCTTCATCGGGCCCTCCGACATGTCCACGGTGGTGTCCGGCAAGCGTCGGACGTACCCCATGCTCGCCGGCTTCGTGGACTCGCTCCGGATTGCCGCCACGGAGAGCGGGGCCGCCTACTGGGACATTTACGGCGTGATGGGCGGGGAGAACTCCATGGTGCAGTGGGTGAGTGCGCGACCGCCGCTGGCCGGCCCGGACTACGTCCACTTCACGCTGGCCGGCTCCAGGAAGATCGGCGACATGTTCTGCGACGCGCTCCTGCTGTACTATGACTATTATCGTTGGAGGAAGCAAAATGGCAAACGGTATTTTCTGGCGCACCGGTGGCTGCTTGTCCCCGAAGGGCAGGAATAATCGTCCTCGCTTTGCTGCGGAAATGCCCTTCGGGGGCAACAGCCGCCCGGATGCGCTGACGGTGTTCCTTCGGCTTTTGACCCGGAATCTCCTCGTGCTGGCGGTCCTGCTGCCGGCCGGGGTCTTCGCGCAGGAGTTGCCGGAGTGCGTCCATCCGGAAGCGTCCGTGCTGCAGTTTCCGGGCTCCCGGGCGGCCCAGGACGGCTTCTACGCCAAGCTTGACAGCCTGATGGCCACCGGCCGGGGGAACGTGAACATCTGGCACGTGGGGGGATCCCACGTGCAGGCGGCGTACTTCCCCAACCGGATCATGAACAACCTCGACTCGCTGACGATACGCGGCGACCGCGGGTTCCTCTTTCCGCTGAAGCTGGCGGGGACCAATTATGACAAATCCTATCGCATCACGGCGACGGGGGAGTGGGAGGCGCCTATCCTGACGCGGAGCAGCCCGCTCCGCCGTCCGCGCTACGGCATCACCGGCTATGGGGCCCGGACTGCGAGTCCGGATGCCTCAGTGAGTTTCCGACTCAATCCGGACGGCTCGGACCGCTGGACCTTCGAGAGCCTGCGCGTGATGGGCTACGGCTCGTCGCTGCGGGCCTATCCGTACATCGTCTGCCTGGGGGACACGCTGCGTTTCGACTTCGACTCCGAGACGCAGAGTTTCGTCTTCGACCTGCCCGCTCCGACGGACACGGTGTACGTGCAGTTCCACATCCCGCAGGGCGAGGAATTCACGCTGACCGGCCTGCAGCCGATCAGCTGGCGGCCGGGCGTCAATTACTTCGCCTCCGGGGTTAACGGCGCCGCGCTGCCTTCCTGGCTGGATAAGTGCGAGGACCTTGCGCGCGACATGCGGCTGGTGCGTCCCGACCTGGCCATCCTGGCGGTGGGCATCAACGATTCCTCCGTTCCGGCGAAAGATTTCAAGCCCGAGCGCTTCAAGGAGAATTACCGGCGCCTGATCCGGCTGGTCCGGGACACCAGTCCGGATTGCGCCTTCATCTTCGTGACCAACAACGACAGCTACCGCTATGTGCGGCGCGGGATGAGCTACAACCAGAATACCGAGGCGGTGCGCCGGGCGATGCTGGAACTGGCGGAGGAGTTCGGCGCCGGCGTATGGGACGTTTATGCCATCATGGGCGGCGCGCATTCGGTCGAGAAGTGGCGCGACGCCGGTCTTGCGAAGGTGGACCGGTTGCACTTCACGGATGTCGGTTATGAACTGCTGGGCGATCTCTTCACGGAGGCGTTGATGGCGGACAAACGGAAACGACAGGCGGAACAATAAATAAATGGATCTCAGCGGCATAGGAGCGTTCGCACGGCGCCTGTTCGGATTCGATCCGAACTCGCCGCTGCTGTTCACGCAGTTTTATTTCTGGGCGTTCTTCGCCCTGGTGTATGCCGTGTTCGCCCTCATCGGCAACCGACGCCTGCTGCGCAACGCGTTCCTGTTCTTCGTCAGCCTGTTCTTCTACTACAAGACCAGCGGCCTGTCGGTGCTGATCCTGCTCTTCGTGACCTGTTCGGATTTCACGATCGCCCGGCGGATCGCCGCCGAGACGCACCCCGGGCGCAAAAAGGCGTGGCTGGTGCTGAGCGTGTGCATCGACCTGCTGATCCTGTGCTATTTCAAATACGCCTACTTCTTTGCCGACTTCGTGCATTCGCTCACCGGGCTGGAGCTGAAGGTGGTCAACGTGTTCGGCGTGCTGGGCAACGCCCTGGCGGGCACCGGGCGTTTCAGCGTGGACAGCATCGTGCTGCCGGTGGGCATCTCCTTTTTCACCTTCCAGGTGATCAGCTATACGGTGGATGTCTATCGGGGGCAGGTGAAGCCGGTGGACAACATCCTCGATTTCGGCTTCTACGTGAGTTTCTTCCCGCAGCTGGTGGCGGGGCCGATCGTACGGGCAAGCAGCTTCGTCCCACAACTCTACAAGCCCTTCTTCCTGGGGCGGAAACAGTTCGGGATCGCCGTGTTCTGGATTCTGAACGGCCTCGCGAAGAAGCTGATCCTGAGCGACTACATCGCCGTCAACTTCATCGACCGGGTGTTCGGGAATCCCCAGCTCTTCACGGGGTTCGAGAACCTCGCCGCCCTCTTCGGCTATTCCCTGCAGGTCTATGCCGACTTCTCGGGCTACACGGACATCGCCATCGGCGTGGCGATGCTGATGGGTTTCTACCTGCCGCAGAACTTCAATTCGCCCTACAAGGCGTCCAACCCGCAGGACTTCTGGCGGCGCTGGCACATGTCGCTGAGCAATTGGCTGAAAAACTACCTCTACATCCCGCTGGGCGGCAACCGGAATGCCACATTCGGGACCTACTTCTGGATCATCCTGTTCGCCGTGATCGCGATCATCCTGTCCGGCAGCTGGGTGGTGTCGGCGGTCTTCGTCGGATTGGCGGCAGTGCTCTTTGTCGTGGGACATTTCCGGCCGGAACGGCGCAAGAAGATTCTGGCGAACATCAATCGTTTCATCACGATGCTGCTCGGCGGCCTTTGGCACGGCGCCTCCTGGAATTTCATCATCTGGGGCGGCTTGAACGGCATCGGCCTGGTGGTGTACCAGTTCTGGAAGGAGATGAAGTGGGGTTTGCGCATGGGCCTGGTGACCGCCGTGACAGCGCTGCTCGGCGTGCTGCATTTCGCCGTCGGGGCGCCGGTCTGGAACCTGCTTTTCGTCTGGGCGTTCTTCGTCTGGGCGGGCACGCTGGTCCGCTTCCTCTACCACCTGGCGGGCGGTCGCGGCTGCAAGCGCCTGGGCTATGTCTGGGGCGTGGTGCAGACTTTCACTTTCATCACCTTCACGCGGCTGTTCTTCCGCAGCGGCAGCAACCTCGATCCGGCCACGGCCAATGAAGTGGCGTGGCAGACGGCCCGGCGGATGGTCAACCAGATCGGCTCCGCCTGGAACTGGGCGCAGATCCCGGCAATTGTCGGTACCTACTGGAGAGTCTTCGCCCTGGTGGTCGCCGGCATGGTCATCCACTGGCTCCCGGAGCGCTGGAAGCGCTGGTACCGGATCAACTTCGCCATGCTTCCGCTCCCGGTGATGGCCCTGGTCGTCGTCGCCGTGGTGTTTGTTGTCTATCAGTTCATTACCGCCGACCTCCAGGCGTTCATCTACTTCCAGTTCTAATCCTTCTGTCATGGATCGACGGACCGGGGAATTGATCTGGTTCTGCGTGCACCTCGCCCGGAAAGGACAGGGTATCCGGGCAACCCCTCGCGATTTCGGCAGGGGTCGCCCGTTTAAACAGGGAAAACGGGCCAGGTGACAGCAAGGTGCGTATTAATGCACCTTGCTGTCGCAATACCAGCAGCGCGTGATGCCGTTCTCGGCGAGGCGGAAGCGGCTCTCATGCTTCTCGTTGTTGCAGATGCATTTGGGATTGGTGCAGTGCAGCGACGGGTTGAGGATGGGGGCGTCGTGCTCCGGCATGGCATGCGCGGGGTCGTTTTTCCATTCCATCAGGCTGATGATCAAGGCCATGCGGACCAGCTTTCCATTCTCAACCTGGCGGAAATACGCCGCCCGCGGATCGTCGTCCACCTCGGTAAGGATCTCGTTGACGCGCGGCAGCGGATGCAGCACCGCCATTTTCTCCTTGGCGAGCGCCATGCGGCGGGCGTCCAGCACGAAACTGTCCTTGACGCGGTCGAATTCGTCCTCGTCCAGGAAACGTTCCTTCTGCACGCGCGTCATGTAGAGCACGTCCAACTCCGGGATGGCCTCGTCGAGGCTGTCCGTCTCACGGTAAGCCACGCCCATCTTGTCGCAGACGTCCTGCTTGATGTAGTCCGGCAGCCGCAGCTCGTCCGGGGCGATGAGCACGACCTTGATGTCGCTGTAGCGGGACAGGGCCTTGATCAGGGAGTGGACCGTGCGGCCGAAGCGGAGGTCGCCGCAGAAACCGATGGTGATGCCGTCGATGTGGCCGAGCTCGCGCTTGATGGTCAGCAGGTCGGTCAGCGTCTGGGTCGGATGGCTGTGCGATCCGTCACCGGCGTTGATGATAGGCACTCTCGATACTTCGGAAGCCACCAGCGGGGCGCCCTCGATGGGGTGCCGCATCGCGATGATGTCGGCGAAGCAGCCCACCACGCGCACGGTGTCCTGCACCGTCTCGCCCTTGCTGACGGAGGAATTCTGGGGGTTGGAGAAGCCCAGGACATTACCGCCGAGTTCCATCATTGCGGCCGTGAACGAAAGCCGCGTGCGGGTGCTCGGCTCATAGAAGAGCGTTGCGAGCTTCTTGTGGGCCATGCTGCCCTGGTAGCGCTCGCGGTGGGCGATGATGTCTTCGGCCAGGGCGATGATCTGGTCGATTTCCTCCTTGGTGAGGTCGGTGGGGTCGATGAGGTGTTTCATAAGCTGTTGCGGAATGTCAGGATTTGTTCTTTCTGTGCGGGGTTGATGTATTTTTCTTCGACGGCCACGTCCACAAGGACGTCGAGGTTGCTGAGCGAGTAGTTGACGACATCCGCCGCGGCCAGGCGGTCCAGACCCTTGCGGATGCCGTAGGTGAAGATGCTGACGATGCCCAGCACCTCGGCGCCCGCTTCGCGAAGGGCCCCCACCACGTCGATCACGCTGCCGCCCGTGGAGATGAGGTCTTCGACCACGACGACCTTTGTGCCAGGATCGAGCCGTCCTTCGATGCGGTTGGTGCGCCCGTGGCTCTTGGCTTCGCCCCGGACATAGCCCATCGGCAGGCCGAGCAGGGTGGCGGTGATGGCGGCGTGGGCGATGCCTGCGGTGGAGGTTCCCATCAGGGCTTCGCACTGCGGGAAATGCTCGCGCACCAGGGCGGCGAGTCCGGCCTCGACCTGTTCCCGCACGGCGGGGGCGGAGAGGGTCAGGCGGTTGTCGCAATAAATGGGGCTCTGGATGCCGCTGGCCCAGGTGAACGGCTCCTCCGGGCGGAGAAACACGGCCCCGATCGAGAGGAGTTCTTTGGCGATCTGTCTTTGCATATCTTATGGATTCAAAAATTCTTGCAGGCAGCGCTCATAGGCGGCGACGGGGTCGGGTGCGGCCGTTACCGGGCGGCCGACCACGATGTAGTCGGAGCCGATCTCGCGGGCGCGGGCGGGGGTGGTAATGCGAACTTGATCGTCTTGGGAAGCATCCGCGAAACGGATCCCCGGGGTGACGGTCAGGAACTGCGGGCCGCAGGCTTCCTTGACCATGGCCGCTTCCAGCGGCGAACAGACGACGCCGTCCAGGCCCGCCTCGCGCGCGTTCCGGGCGTATTGCACGATGGTCTCGTTGATGCCGGCGCCGATCAGCAGCTCCCGCTGCATGCGCTCCTCGCTGGTGGAGGTGAGCTGCGTCACCGCGATCAGGAGCGGCCGTGCTCCCGTGCTCCCGCCACCCGTTCCTTGCGCGCTGCCCTTTGTCAGACCTTCCAGAGCTGCCTCCATCATCTTCCTCGTACCCGCTGCGTGAACGTTGCACATGTCCACATCCAGCCCGGACAGGACCTTCATCGCCTTGCGGACGGTGTTGGGAATGTCGTGGAGCTTGAGGTCCAGGAAGATGGGATGCCCCCGGCGCCGGATCTCGCGCACGATGTCCGGCCCCTCGGCATAAAACAGCTCCATTCCGATTTTGAGAAAGGGTTTGCGGTGTCCCTCGAAGGCGTCGAGGAAACTGAGGGTCTGCTGCCTGCCGGCGAAGTCGCAGGCGATGATCACGTCTTTTGCCATTATGGTACGATGCTGATGATATTTTGTAAACGTTCGATTCCGAGCCTGTCCATCAAGCCGGGCAGGGCCGCGATGATTTCCGGGCATGCGCTCGGGTTGCGGAGGTTCTCCGCGCCCACCTGCACGGCCGTGGCGCCGGCCATCATCATCTCCACCACGTCCTCGGCGCGCGCCACGCCGCCGCAGCCTATCACGGGAATCCGGCAGGCGTGTGCCACCTGGTACACCATGCGCAGGGCGAGCGGGAAAACGGCGGGACCGGAGAAGCCGCCCATCTTGTTGGCGATAACGGGGGCGCGCTTCTTGATGTCGATGCGCATGCCCAGCAGGGTGTTGATCAGCGTGATGCCGTCCGCCCCGGCGTCCTCGCAGGCCCGGGCGATGGACACGATGTCCGTGACGTTGGGGCTGAGTTTGATGAAGACGGGTTTTCGCGTGACGGCCTTGACGGCGCGGGTGACGGCCGCGGCCGACTGCGGGTCGGTGCCGAAGGCCATCCCGCCGCCGTGCACGTTGGGACAGGACACATTGACTTCCAGGATGTCGATCGCGTCGCAGACGTCCGCCTGCGCGCAATTGTATGCATATTCTTCGACGGAATAACCGCTGATGTTGGCGATGATGCAGCCCGCATAGATACGGCGCAGGGCGGGGGCTTTGTCGGACACGAGCGCCTCGATCCCGGGGTTCTGCAGGCCCACGGAGTTGATCATCCCGGCGGTGCACTCGGCGATGCGTGGGGTGGGGTTGCCGAAGCGCGCCTCGCGCGTGGTGCCCTTCAGGGAGATGCCGCCGAGGACGTTGAGGTCCATCGCATCGGCGAGTTCCAGGCCGAAGCCGAACGTCCCGCTGGCGGGGATGACCGGGTTCTTCAGCGTCAGGCCGCACAGGCTGACGGAAAGGTCTTTTGCTACCATAACACTTCCTCCTTGTCGAATACGGGGCCGTCGGCACAGACGCGCCGGGGGCCGTGCGCGGTCTGTACGGAGCAGCCGTAGCAGAAGCCGGCGCCGCAGCCCATCCGCTCCTCCAGACTCACTTCGCCGGGGGTGTCGAGGGCTTTGCAGACGGCTTTCATCATCGGCAGCGGGCCGCAGGTGTAGAAGCGGTCGAAGGAGGGCCGGACGGCGGCGATGGCGTCTGTGACGAAGCCCTTCGTGCCGACGGAGCCGTCCAGGGTGGCAATGTGGACCGGTACGCCGAGGGCGCGGAGTTCGTCCGCGAGGCAGATCTCGTCGGCCCGGTTGAAGCCGAGCACGGCGGTGGCCTTCTTGCCGGCGGCAAGCAGTTCTTTCGCAAGCAGGTACAGCGGGGCGGCGCCGAGGCCGCCGCCGATGAGCAGCGTCGCTTCGCGGCATTGCTCCGGATGGAAGCCGGAGCCCAGACCGGCGACCGTGTGCGTGGGCGTTGTGGAGGCCGGAGCGTCCAGCGCGCCGGCCAACAGCTCCAAGGAAGCCCCGGGCGCCATTGCGGAAAGAACCTTCGTCCCTTCCCCGACGACCTTATAATAGAGCACCACCCCGTCGGGGAGGCTGTCGCTGACGGAGATGGGACGGCGCAGGAAGAAGCCCGGCAGTGCGATGTCCACGAACTGCCCGCTGCGCACCGCGACGGCCCCGTCCGTCCGGAGGACAATCCGGAAGGTATCCCGGGCCACCGGGTCGTTGCTTTCGATGGTGAAGATGCGTTTCTGCATGGCAGGCTATATCCTCGCAAATTTAACGTTTTTTTTCAATCGTTCCGCCTCTGCCCCGAGCATCAGTTATGCACGGTTGCCTGGCAGCGCCCACACGGGCTTGCCGTCCTTGAGGGTCAGGATGATGCGGCTGCGGACGGCCTTGCCCGCGAAGGGCGTGGCCTTGCCGAGCGAGAGGAAGTCCGCCGGATCCACGGTCCAGGCGGCGTCGGGATCGATCACCGTGAGGTCGGCGGCGGTGCCGGCCACCAGGCCGCCGGGCAGGCGGAAGGCGCCGCGCGGGCCGCTCGTGAGCGCCTCGATGATGCGCTCCAGGCTGACGAGCCCGGTCAGCACCAGGTCGGTGTAGAGCACGCTGAAAGCCGTCTCCAGGCCCACGACACCCATGGCGCTGCCCGCGAGGCCGCGGGATTTCTCTTCGGCGCTGTGGGGCGCATGGTCGGTGGCGACGGCATCGATGGTCCCGTCCCGCAGGCCTTCGATGAGGGCCTCGCGGTCTTCGGCGCGGCGCAGGGGCGGGTTCATCTTGAAGCGGCCGTCCTCCTGCAGGTCGTCCTCGCAGAGGGTGAGGTAGTGCGGTCCTGTCTCGCAGGTCACCCGCACACCGCGCGCCTTCGCCTGCCGGATCAGCTCCACGCTCTCGGCACAGGAGATATGGCAGACGTGGTAGCGGCAGCCGGTCTGAGCGGCGAGTTCGAGGTCCCGCCGGATCTGCCCCCACTCGCTCTCGGAGCAGATGCCTTTGTGGCCGTGGACGGCTGCGTAACGGCCGTCGTGGATGTATCCGCCGCGCAGCAGGCGGTTGTCCTCGCAGTGGGCGGCGATGATCACGTCCTCCCGGGCGGCGGTCTGCATGGCGCGGAGCATCATGGCGTCGTCCTGCACGCCGGAACCGTCGTCGGAGAAGGCGACGCAGCGCCCCTTGAGGGCGGCGATGTCCACGAGCTCCAGCCCCCTGCGGCCGCGGGTGATGGCGGCGTAGGGGAGCACTTCGATGCAGGCGTCCCGGTCGATGATCTCCTGTTCCAGGGCGAGAGTCCGGGGGCTGTCGGGCACGGGGTTGAGGTTGGGCATGGCGCAGACGGTCGTGTAGCCGCCGTGCGCGGCGGCCAGCGAGCCGGTGCGGATGGTCTCCTTGTAACTTTGGTAAATATTTGCAAAATATGTTAGAGACATATCCCCCGAAAGAAATGGAAGTTGTTTGTATTACAAAAATAATATGTGTTAATTATAAAGAAATAATGT
>CAJOMY010000050.1 GCA_905235775.1 uncultured Bacteroidales bacterium
ATGACGGTAGCGGCCGGGCATGACGGAAGGGCCGCCGGCGGAGGAGGGGTCGTTAGCGCAGGGGACGGTGGGCGGCGGCGCGTGCGGCGCGCTCGTTCTCCAGGATGCGCTCGCGGTCGGCGGGGTCGGTGCAGGCGTCCAGGAAGCGCTCCCAGACAATCCGGACGGCGGTCGGGGAGGGATGGACCAGGTCTTCGGCGTAGAAGCGGTAGTCGCGGAGCTCGTCCATCACGATCTCGTCGGCCGGAAAATACCAGACGCCGCCGGACGGAGTCTTCCGGACGGACGGCCCGGAATTATTTTTCGTGCAGTTGCTTGAAAAACCAATTCCGGCTCCGTTTGTCCGTCCGGCGGCGGAGTCAATAAGCTGTTGTACCGCTAAATGTAAAGTGGATTTGGAAATCGTGTTGGCGTGGGCGCCCTCACCGAGGTGTCGGATGGGGGAGACGGTGAGCAGGAACCGCTTATCCGGATGGGCCCCGATGATGCCGCGCAGCAGCGAGGCACACGCTTCGACGGAGAGGAGCTCGTGTGCGAACTCCCGCGCGGGGCGTTTGAGGCAGTTGGCGACGACGGGTCGGCCGGGGAGGGCCAGTGCGCGCCAGACCCAGGCGGTGCCGAGCGTCAGGATGACATGCGTGCAGGCGTGCCAGCGCGCCGCATCCTCTTCCAGGCGCTCGTTCGCATGCGCGAGAAACTCCTCCGCCGTGGGCCGCGCGAAGGAACTGTGGTGCGAGAAACTGCAGATGCGGCCGGCGCCGGCGCCCATCTCCACGCAATCCTCCGGCGTGAAGGGCTCCGCGCTGTCCAGGCGTGCCACGGCGGCAGCGATGGAAGCCGGGTTGTAGAGCGTGCCGAACGGGTTGCGCAGCACATCGAAGCCGGCGTCCTTGAGGCGCTCACCCGTCTCATCGGCGAAGCAGCTGCCCAGGACGCAGACCGGATCGGAAAGCGTCATGGCAGCGACCGTCTCGCAGCGAATATCGGTAAACAGTTTCATTTTCCATGCAAATTTAGTAAATTCGCCCATTATGAAACAGAATCTTGCGCCGATATTTGTTGCGTTGTCATTGCTGGCTGTGGCCTGCTCCGGCGGGCAGACCCTGCACATCGTCACGACCGGCGACGTGCATGGCTCCTGGTTTGATGAGCCCTATGTGGAAGGGCGGGCGACGCGGACGAGCCTGATGTCCGTCTACGCCTGGGTGGACAGCCTCCGCCAGGCCGTGGGCAATCGGAATGTGCTCCTGCTGGATGCGGGTGACTGCCTGCAGGGCGACAATGCCAGCTATTACTATAATTACGTCGACACGGATGGCGTGCACCCCTTCGTGCAGATTGTGGATTATATGGGCTACGACGCCATCGCCGTGGGCAATCACGACATCGAGACCGGCCACAAGGTGTACGACAAGGTTGCCACCCAGCTGCGCGACCGGGGCATCCCGTTCATGGGCGCCAATGCCGTCAGTGACGACGATGACAGTCCGTATTTCGCCAGTTATAAGATGTTCCGGCGGGGCGGGTTCAGCGTGGCGGTGATCGGCTTCACGAACCCGAATATCAAGGAGTGGCTGGGCCCGGCGCTCTGGGAGGGCATGGAATTCGAATCCCTGACCGACTGCGTGCAGGACTGGGTGGATCGTGTCCGCAAGAAAGAGCGTCCCGACGTGGTCGTCGTGCTGACACACTCCGGGACCGGTCCCGGTGACGGTTCGGTCCTGGAGAGCCAGGGCCTCGACCTGCTGGAAAGCCTGGAAGGCGTGGACGTCCTCGTTTGTTCGCACGACCATCGGCCCTATACCAGCGAAAAGGACGGTCTCTGGCTGATCAACGGCGGCGCCCGGGCGGGCTATGTCGGCCATGTCGTCATCACCCGGAAGAAAGGGGCCGGCAAGCAACTGCGCGGCGAAGTGGTCCGGATGGACAAGAACAAGGTGGACGTCGGGATGAAGGAGCGTTTCCGTCCGGATTTCGAGGCGGTCCGGGATTTCACCGTCCGGCCCGTGGGACATCTGGACATGGAATTGCACACGCGCGAGGCCTATCTGGGCATGTGCGACTACGTCAATCTGGTGCACACGGTGCAGCTGCAGTCCTCCGGGGCTCAGATCTCTTTTGCGGCACCGCTGACCTTCAACGGCACCGTCAAGTCCGGGCAAGTCATCTACGACGACATGTTCACGATCTATCCTTTCGAGAACCAGCTCTATGTCATGAAGCTGACCGGGAAGGAGATCCGGCAATACCTTGAACACTCCTATGACGGCTGGATCCAGACCCCCGGGGAGCATGCCCTGAAGATCCGTCAGGAGCCGGATGCCCGGACGGGCTCGCGGCGCTGGTCATTCGAAGGCCGGACGTACAATTTCGATTCGGCCGCAGGCCTGGTCTATACGGTGAACCTGACGCGTCCCGCCGGCCAGCGGGTGCAGATCCGCTCGCTCGCGGACGGTTCCCGCTTCGACGAGGACCGGGAATATACCGTGGCGATGACTTCGTACCGGGCCAACGGGGGCGGGGAGATGCTGACCAAAGGCATCGGACTGGACGCGGACGAGCTGGCCGGGCGCATCGAGGGACGGTTCCCCGAAATCCGGGAACTGATTCACCAATATTTCAAGAAGCACGGCATCGTGGATGCCGCGCTCGTTGGGGACCGGTCTGTGATCGGTGAATGGCACTTTGTGCCGGAGAGTAGCGTCAGACCGCTGATGCAGAAGGACCTGGAGCTTATCTTCTGAACGCCTTCAGGCGTTGCTGGAGCGAGCCGTCCACGGCCATCTTCATCATCTTGCGTGTCTGCTCGAACTGTTTGAGCAATTTGTTGACGTCCGCTACCGTGGTCCCGGAACCTTTGGCTATGCGCTGGCGTCTGGATCCGTTGAGGCATTCGGGGTGCTCCTTCTCGTAGGGAGTCATCGACTGGATGATGGCCTCCGTGGATTTGAAGGCATCGTCGGGGATGTCCACGTCCCGAAGCGCTTTGTCCATGCCGGGAAGCATGCCCGCCAGATCCTTCATGTTACCCATTTTTTGGACCTGCTTGAGCTGATCGTAGAAGTCAGCCAGTGTGAATTGGTTATGTGCAATCTTCTTTTTCAGGGCGCGCGCCTCTTTCTCATCATACTGCTCCTGCGCCCTTTCGACCAGCGAGACCACGTCTCCCATGCCCAGGATACGGTCCGCCACGCGGGACGGGTAGAAGATGTCGAGGGCTTCCATCTTTTCGCCCGAACTGACGAACTTGACCGGCTTGCCGGTGACGGCCTTGATCGAAAGCGCCGCACCGCCGCGGGTGTCTCCGTCCATCTTGGTGAGCACCACGCCATCATAGTCGATCGCTTCGTTGAAGGCCTTGGCGGACTCGACCGCGTCCTGGCCGGTCATCGCGTCCACGACGAAAAGCGTCTCCGTCGGCGAGACCGCCCGGTGCAGGGTGGAGATTTCCTCCATCAGTTCCCGGTCGACCGTCAGGCGGCCGGCCGTATCCACGATCACCACGCTGTATCCCTGGCTGCGGGCATACTGGATGGCGTTCCGGGCCACCTTCACGGGGTCCTTCTCTCCCTCTTCAGAATAGACTTCGACGCCGATCTGCGCCGCCAGCGTCTTCAACTGCTCGATGGCGGCGGGTCGGAAGGTGTCGCAGGCGGCCAGGAGGACCTTCATGCCGCGCTTGCTCTTGATGTGCAACGCCAGCTTGCCGCTGAACGTCGTCTTACCGGAGCCGTTCAGACCGGCCACGAGGATCACGGCGGGAGCGCCCTTGACATTGATCTCGGCGTGCTCGGAGCCCATGAAGTCCGCCAGTTCGTCATGCACGATCTTGACCATCATCTGCTGCGGCTTGACGGCCGTCAGCACGTTGGCCCCCATCGCCTTCGCCTTCACGCGGTCGCAGAATTCCTTGGCCACCTTGTAGGACACGTCCGCGTCGAGCAGCGCCCGGCGGATTTCCTTGAGGGTCTCGGCCACATTGACCTCGGTGATCTTCCCCTCGCCCTTCAGGATTTTGAAGGAGCGTTCCAGTCTATCTGATAAGTTCTCGAACATAGATAATCAATTGAAGTGCAAAGATACAAAAATATGATGATTAAAATTGGAAAATGGAGATGGCATCCCGGTTTTTCGGCCGCTCAGAGCCGGATGCAGCACCGGACTGCCGAAGCCGTGAGAGCATGGCTGGACCAGAAAGGATACACCAAAGCGCTCGCGACGCAGCAGGCCATCGCGGCGGACATCGGCGTTCCGTCGGATCAGCTGCGTATCTATATCCGGATCAGGCACCATTGTTCCGTGCTGGCCTGGCGCAAGGAATTGCGTGTCCTGGAAGCCTGCCAGCTGCTGCTGGATTACCCTGACTTGCCGATCTCCGTCATCGGGGAGATGGTGGGAATCAGCGACAGGTCCAATTTCAAACGGATGTTCGGGCAGAGCAAGGGCATGTCCCCGCGTGCCTGGCGGGAGAAGCACGCTACGGGCGGGACAGCATCCGGACGGCGTCCAGGAGCAGTCTGAGCGTATTGAAGAGGATGACGGCGGCGACGAAGAGGCTGATGGCCGGATCGAGGACATGCAGGCCGGTCCGCTTGATGACAATGCCGGCAATCACGATGCCCAGCGACAAGAGTGAATCGGTCGCCATGTGCAGAAAGGCGGCGCGGGTGTTGATGTCGTTCTGATGGCGCATCAGCAGCCAGGCGCTGCAGCCGCTCACGATGAGGCCGATCCCGGCGACCCAGGAGATCGCGGCGCCGTCCACGGGTTCGGGGGCAGCCAGTTTGCCGATACTCTCATAGATGATATCCCCCACGGCGAACAGGAGGATCAGCGTGTTGATCAGGGCGATGAGGGCCGAGATGCGCCGCGCGTCGGCCGATGGACGGCTGGTCAGGCGGAACCCGACCAGGGCGATGCCCAGGGCGAAAACATCCAGCAGCTTGTGCCCGGCGTCGGATACGAGACCGAGGGAATGGCTGGCGCGCCCGATCATGAACTCCAGGATGACGAAGGCCAGGTTGAGCGAGATGGAGATGCGGTACGCCCGGCGGATGGGACGGTGGTCCGTCCCGGGGGCCGGGAGACCGTGGAGGGGAGGGTGATGGGCGTGCATGGACTAGAAGTGCCAGCCGAGTCCCAGCGAAATCTTGTACGGACGCGCATAGGACAGCTTGCTCTCGTAGTTGATGATATCGATGACGCTGAATTTCCCGCTCAGGTTGATCATCAGTCCCGGGGCGAATTCGTAGCCGACCTGGATGCCGACGCCGGCGTGGCTGTCGTTGAGGGCATAACGGGGCTTGCCGTTCCCGCCGGGAGCCTCCTCGATGATGCGCCTGTAGGGCGTGATGAAATCCGGAGCGCCCGGGCACCAGGCCTGGAAGGTCACGTGGGTATATAAGCCCGCGCCCAGGCGGAAATTACCGTTCCCGGCAGGAAATGCGTAGGTGACATAGATCGGAATGTCCATGCCCCAGAGACGCATGTCAGCCAGGTCGTCCGGGCTGTGCCTGGTGCGCGCGAAAAACTGGAAGCCGGGATCCGTGCTGGCCGAGACATAGCGGCCGCTCTGCAGGACCAGCAGGGCCTGCACTTCGACGGCCAGGCGCCGGGTGATGTTGTAGTCGATGAAGGCACCGGCATCCACGCCGAAGCCCGGGTAGGCGTAAATGGAAGATTCCGCGATATACATCGACTCTCCGGAATAGTTCGCCTGCAGGATGACTCCCATGGAGACGGTACGGAACTTCAGCGAATCGGCATCCTGCGCCGACAGGGCGGAGCCCGCGGCAAGCATCAGAAGGAAAGGCAGAATCAATCGTTTCATTCGTTGGCTTCTTACAGGGTGATGCGGAAGGAAATCTTGAGGCCCCATTTCTCGGCCTCGCTCAGCCCTTCCGTGTAGCTGATTCTGCGAATATAGTCAATCCGGAGAAATTTGAAAATATTTTCGACACCGACCGAATACTCCATATAGGGGACTTTGGTCATCATCTTCGTGCCCTCCGGGAGGGCATACAGACCCTCGGAGGCGAAAAGCGGATTGCTGCGCTCGGTCAGTGAACCTGTGATGGCGCGGAACGAGACCACCTCGCGGAGCTTGAGCTTGTTGAGCAGCGGAATGCGGTTGAGGATCCAGCCCTTGAGAAAGTATGTCGCGAACACCTCGGCATACTGGTCCATCACGAATTCCATCGGCTTCATCAGGTTGAAGGCGTTGCCCAGCAAGAGGATGGACGGGTTGGCGTTCGGCGAGAAGAGCTGGGGCAGCGGGACCCGGTTCCAGATGAATCCGGAAGAGAGCTCCGCGTCGATATGCCCGAAGGAGGAAAGCCAGAAGCGTTTCTTGGCGGAGAATTCCGTCTTGTTGTACAGGAACTGGTTGTCGAACCAGCCCACCGTATGGGACAGACTCAGAATCGGAGCATCTTTCGCCAGGGTGATGGGGGCCTCCTTGCCGAGCCGGTTGGTGAAGAGCGGCTCGCCGGGGGCGTAGCGGAGGGTCGCCTTGAAGGACAGGTCGTTGAAGGACTTCACCGGCGTCAGCGACCCGTCAGCGCCATAGCGTTGATAGGAGAGGGTGCCGGCGGGAGTCACGTGGTCGAAGTGCAGGTCGGTGTGCAGGGTGATGCGTGACAGCCATTCCCGGTCATAGCGGATCTGGAAACGTGCGACGTATTGCAGCGGCTGCGGCTTGAAGCTGGACATGAAGATATTGTCGCGGTCCAGCAGTTCGAAACTCTGGCCCGGAGCTTCCACGTCGTAGCTGGCGGTGATCATCAGGTTGTTGCGCAGCGGTTCGAACGGGTGGAAATTCTTTTTTTCGAAAGTATGGATATAGGATACCGCGCCCTTGAGCCTGAGGTCCTTGAATCCGAAGGCGAGATAGCCGTTGAAGAAATTCTGCTTGCTGACATTGGCCGTGGTCATGCCGCCGATGCGCAGGCGGAACCCTTCCATGGTGTTGTAGTTCATCATATTGCTGACCGGGCCGATGTCGAACTTGCTCTTCATGCGGTCCAGCGGGCTGGCCTGGCGGTCGATCGGGGTGGTCGGGAAGTATTGCGAAGCCAGGGATTCGATCAGGCTGGCCGTCCGCCGGAAACCCGGGACGGTATAAATGTCTGTCATCAGGCTGTCCAGAATGCTCTCCTTGCTGGTGAGGGGGACCGGCCGGCGCGAGTTCCACCAATCGTCCGGACGCCACCAGTCCTTGTTGGCGATCTCCAGGTCCGGCTGGATGAGCAGGCTGTCCGGGACGTGCGTCTGGCTGAAGTCGTAGTCGCGGTGGACGACCTTCTTGTGCGCGTAGAGCTGGCGCATCCCTTTGAAGATGTAGAAACGGGCGTAGGTGTTCTTTTCCGTGGAGGCCCAGATGCCGTTGGGCTGCTTCTCGAACGATTCCTCGATGGCCAGGTTGCTTACGAAGTTGAGGTTGATGTGGGCCGGAATCCCCAGCGAATACTTCTTGACGGCGTACGTACTGTCGTTGACGATGTACATGTGGCCGGTGAAACTGTAGCTTTCGCTGTTGAACGGCACGAAAGTCAGGTCGATGCACTGCACGCCGTCCACCATCAGCGTGTCGGAGATGTAATACTTGTAGTATGTGGTGGCCAGCGAGCTGGAGAGCGGGCTCACGAAGCGGTTGACCAGCAATTCCATGTTGTCTTCGAAGAAGTCGGAATCGGCGAAGATGGTCTGGATGTTGGTCCCGAGTCCGCCCTCGTCCAGGACGTCATCCAGGCCCAGGCTGCGACGGCGCTCCACATAGGTGCGGGTACGTTTGGGATCCCGCTGGAAGTAGGAATCGGCGAGCCGCTCCCGCAGGGAGACCGTCAGCACCGGCGTGCCTTTGAACTGGGCCGTGTCCACGTATTTCTTGATGAAGGGGAACTTCCGCCAGAACCGGCTGCTGTCGAAGTTGACGTCGAACTTGTCCAGGGAGATGATCAGCTTCTCATAGTCGCGGACCTTGTAGCCCTCGCTGGACTGCACATGGTTCTCCCATTTGTGCTTGATGACGTTGTTCACCAGTTCGACGGCCGGGTTGCCCCGCCGGCGGTAGACATTGTCGCGGCGCCGCCTCGGCTTCACGACCACGGCCTGGATGCCGTAGGTGTCGGGACTCAGCTTGATCCTGGCGTCGCGCGTGGTGGTGTTCGCCCGGATGTTGAAGATGAAGGTCTCATATCCGAGCATCATGAAACTGACGTTCGAGTAGCGTCCCGGACCCTCGATGGAGAAATTGCCGTCCTGATCGGTCATGGTGCCGATCTGTGTGCCGGGAAAAACCACGGAGACGTAGGGGAGGGGCTCTCCTGTTTGCGCGTCAGTCACGACGCCTTGGACGCGCGTCTGCGCCTGCGCAGCGAGGCTCAGCAAACACAGGAGAAATGCTGTCAGAAAACAGGAATGTCGCATACAAACAACACAGGCGCAGCAGGCCTGTTGAAAACAGGCCGCAAATATAAGAAAAAAAATGCGTTAACGCAAAGAGCGTATGGCAATTCGGGGCAGCTACCTGGCCGGTTCGATGACGCGATAGTGGCCGCTCAAGTGCATGAAAGCGAAAAGACGCAGGATGCCGTCGTAGTAGGCGTCGAAGTAACCGTCCTCGTAGGGCTTGTTCTCGCTGTCCCAGAGGCGCTGGGCGAACTCGCGCGCAATCTCGTGGTCGGCGGCCAGCGTGGCGGCGGCCAGCGTGGCCACCAGACCCACCGAGTGGCGCGTGCCCGTGCCGCGGAACTCGCCCATGCCCGCGGGCATGGCGAAGTCAACCTCGGTGCCGTCCACGTTGTACTGGTCGGCAAACTCGTCGATGCCCTTGGAATAGAAGAAGTTCTGGATGGTGTTCGCGTAGTTGGTCTGCCACTCCCGGTCGGCGCAGGCCCAGGAATAATCGAGCGCGATGTTCATCGGCACGCGCCAGGAGTCAAAACGGAAGGCCGGCTTGGAACGGCGTCCGAAGAAGGCCGGCATCTCGATCACGGAACCGTCGAAATTGTTGGTGTCGGGGTTCAGGCCCGTCTCCGGATCAATGCTCCTGTGGAGATACTCCCGGCTGGCTTTTGCGCACTCCCGGTAGAAGTCGGCGCGCCCGTCATCCGCCCAGCGGGCCCAGACCTCGTAGAAGGCGGGCAGGTGGTAGGACGGGTCGGTGTAGGTCGTGCCCCGGCCGTCGGGCGTGAAGACGATCAGGTGGTTCTCCTTGTTGATGAACGGCATGATGCCTTCGGCGCCGTTCTTCTCCCAGGAACTGTCCAGGATGTTCTGCGCCTCGGCGAGGTAGTTGATGTCCCCGTCGTTGCCCCAGCGGTTGGAGGCGAAGATGAGGGCGGTGACGAAATACAGTTCGCCGTCCGAGGCCGGGCCGGCTCCGCGGATGGTTCCGTCCGGGCTGAGGCTCCAGGCAAAGTAGCCCTTCATCGGGCCGCCCTGGTACTGCATGTACTTCTTCGCCCAGCGGAACAGGCGGTCGAATTCGTCCTTCTTGTCGAGCTGCACCGTGATCATCATGCCGTAGGACATGCCCTCGGTGCGGGCGTCGAAGTTCTTGACATCGGACATGTAGGCCATGTCGTCACCGACTTCGAAATACACCTTGTCCGGGCCGTAGAAGACTTCCTGGAAGATGCTTTCGAGCCGGGCGTCGGCCTCCTTCTGCGGATAACCCATCTCGGCGAAGACGCTGCGGTACCGGCCCGTATCGAGTCCGCCCTTGGTCCAGGGCTTCAGTTGTTTTTGTCCGCAGGCCGTCAGGGCGAGGCCGCAGACCATGATGAGGAGCAAAGCTTTTTTCATTGTATTTCCTGTATTGTTGTTTCTGCCGGGCATGGAACGGTTAATCACGGCAAATATAACGAACAAGCCCCGATTTTGCAACGGTGTTGCATGCAAAAGCCGCTACCTTTGCCGTCCGAAATCCAGAAAACGACATGGCACACGAACACGAGCATCACCTCCCTGATGAAGAGAGCCCGAAGGGCCGCATCATCAAGATAACCGCTGCGGCCGTCCTGCTCATCGCCGCGGTCATCGTGGAGAAATGCACCGACTGGGCAGCCTGGCAGTACCTGCTGCTCTTCCTGGTCCCGTATCTGATTGCCGGCGGGGACACGCTCAGGGAGGCCGCCGAAGCCCTGGGGCACGGCGAGGCGCTGGACGAGAACTTCCTGATGAGCGTCGCCACCCTGGGCGCGCTCGCCATCGGCTTCCTGCCCGGGGCGGAGCCCCAATTCCCGGAGGCCGTCTTCGTCATGCTCTTCTTCCAGGTCGGCGAGCTCTTCGAAGGCCTGGCGGAAGGCCGCTCGCGCAAGTCGGTCGCCCACCTGATGGACATCCGTCCGGACACGGCGCACGTGGAGCGCGACGGGGCGTTGCTGACCATCGCCCCGGAGGAGGTCGCCGTCGGCGAGACCATCCTGGTCCGGCCCGGCGAGAAGATCCCGATGGACGGCGTCGTGCTTGAG
>CAJOMY010000051.1 GCA_905235775.1 uncultured Bacteroidales bacterium
CCCGTCCGCTGCGTCAGGGATTGTTCTGCAGAGTGAGCGCAAGCGAACGAATGCCGTGAACAGTTTAATCCTGCTTCAGGAGGCCGTATTTCAGGGGGCGGAAAACCCTGTCCTACAAGGATAAGAAAATTTTAGTTTACTCCAAGCCGTTCGATCATCGCCCGGGCGACGGCACGGGAGGCGCCCCTGCCTCCCAGCAGACGGCGGATTTCAGCGTAGTCCGAGAGCATTTTCTCCCGGTATGGGGCGTCCTCGACCAGCCGGGCGACCTCCTCCGAGGCGGCTTCCGGGGTGAATTGCCACTGGATCAATTCGCGGAACGCCGCCCGGCCCAGGCACAGGTTGCCCAGGGAGATGAACTTGATGCGCTCCAGGAAGTGGAACTGGTTCAGGATCCAGACAAACAGGAAGGTCGAGTTCCAGCCGACGAGCTGCGGCACTCCGATCAGCACGGCTTCCAGCGAGGCGGTGCCGGAGTTGATCACGGCCGCATCGGCGTATTTCAGCACGTCATAGGTCCGGCCGAAGACCAGGTCCACGTTCTGTCGCCCGGCGATGTAGGGCAGGTAGTCCGCTTCGCTGCGGGCCGGAGCCCCGGCCACGACGAAACGCACGTCCTCCCAGCCCGGCCGGGCGGCCAGCCGGTCGGCGGTGGCCATCAGCACGGGCATCATCCGCTTGATCTCCCCCTTGCGGGAGCCGGCCAGCAGGGCGATGTAACGGCCCTCCACAGGCCGGACGAAGTCGTGTCCGTCCACGGCGTCCACCAGCGGATTGCCCTTGTAGGTAAAGGGGACGCCTTGCGCCGTAAAGTACGGCACCTCGAAGGGAAAGACGATGAAGAGCCGGTCCACCCAGGCCTTCAGCTTGCGGTTGCGCCTCTCGCGCGAAGCCCAGGTCTTGGGGGCGATATAATAGAAGACGCGGATGCCGCGGGCATGGCACCACTTCGCGATGCGCAGGTTGAAACCCGGGTAGTCGATCAGGATCACCACGTCGGGCCGCCAGGCGGCGATGTCGCGCTTGCAGTCGCGAAGGCTCGCGAGGAGCTTTCCGGCCTTGGCCAGCACGTCCGCTCCCCCCATCACGGCCCCATCGCGGTAATGCTGGACGAGCACCGCGCCGGCCGCCTGCATCAGTTCCCCGCCCCGGCAGCGGCATTCCGCTTCCGGGTCCTCGGCACGCAGCCCCCGGATGAGGTTGCTGCCGTGCAGGTCGCCGGATGCTTCTCCGGCTATCAGATAATAGCGCATAGCCGTTCGCGTTCCGCGTGATCGGTGTTGTCGATGTTTTGCGGGGTGATGACCACGTAGCCCTGCCGGAGCAGGATGTGGTCGGCGTCGGCGGGATTGCCGCCGTTGTCCGTGAAGTCGCCGGCCATCACGTAGAGCCGCTCATCGGGTTTCTGACGGGCCACGTAGCGGCAGTCATCCTCCGAAGGGGTATGGCCGCGCTCCCGCAGGAACACGCCGTAGTCCTGATACTCCCGTTCCCAGTGGCCATAGCCCATCCGACCCACGCGCACGCCGTGGATGCGGCCGGCGGGACGGTCGGGGAAGTTGATATTGTAAAACAGTCCGTAGCGGCGGTCCAGCTGTGGCAGGAGCTTGTCCAGGATCTTCGGGAGCAGCTCTTCCACGCAGGAGAAATCGGCATCCGGGCTGAAGGTATCCAGGCTCACGCCGATGGCGGGGATGCCGTTCACGGCGCCTTCCATCGCGGCGCCGATGGTGCCGGAATAGACGGAGGCCGTGGCGGCGTTGCTGCCGTGGTTGACGCCGCTGACAATAAGGTCGGGGCGCTCCGGGAAGAGGACATTGTCGATGCCGTATTTGATGCAGCTGGCCGGGGTGCCGTCGAGATACCACCAGTCCTGCCCGGGGATGCGCTCTGCCAGGTGCTTGACGGCGATGGGTTTGTAGCCCATCGTCACGGCCATCGACATCCCGCTCTGCGCCCGCTTCGGCGCCACGATCGTCAGTTCACCGTAGCGCTTCATCACGGACACCAGGGTAATCAGCCCCTTGGCATGGATCCCGTCGTCATTGGTAATCAGTATCCTCATTCCGTAAATATAACAATAATTTCGGTATAATTGACATTTCCGGGTTGAAGACCTTGATGTATTCGTTTGTAGAGCTTAGGCAATTGAGCTGATCCGTTTTACATAAATGGTTGTCTTTCAAAAAGTTACCAAAGTAACCGGGGCGAAAAGGCCCCGGTTACTTTAGCAACTCTCTCAGAATCAAAGAATTCCGTAAAACAGCAGCTTGGCCGGCCGGCGGGATGCCCGGTCGGGGCCGGGAATGACGGGAGATCAGGATCGAACAGGAGATTCTGGCGGGCTGCCGGGGAGGAGCTGTCGCCCAATCTAGTACTGCCGCTCCCCGAAGATGGCGGTGCCGATGCGGACGATGGTGGCGCCGTAGTCGAGTGCGATGCGCCAGTCGCCGGACATCCCGATGGAGAGCTCCCGGAAATCCGTGAGCTCCGGGAAGAGGTCGGCCAGGTAGGCCTTGAAGTCGGCAATGCGCGCGAAATCCGCGCGGATGTCCTCCTCGCAGTCGGTGTGCGAAGCCATGCCCATCAGCCCGCAGAAGCGGACATGGGTGTATTTCCCCGCCCGGAACAGGATGTCCAGCACCACCTCCTCCTTGAAGCCGGTCTTCGTCTCCTCCGCCCCGATATGCAGCTCCAGCAGCACCCGGATCACCTTGCCGTTCGCCTTGCCCCAATCCTGAATGGCGTCCAGCAAGTGCGCGCTGTCCACGGACTGCACCAGGTCGGCATACGGCAGGACCAGCTTGAGTTTGTTGGTCTGCAGGTGGCCTATGAAATGCCACTCGGGACCCAGATCCTTCAGGGCTTCCACTTTCCGGGCGAACTCCTGCGGACGGTTCTCGCCGAAGACGCGCTGCCCGGCGGCATACGCCTCCCGGATAGCCTCCTCCGGATGGAATTTGGAAACTGCCACCAGTTTCACTTCCGGTGGCAGTTCACTGCGTATTTCTGCTATCCTTTCTTTTATCATCGTTTCCGGTTATTGCTTCGGAGCGTAGCGACACGCGCCGGAGGCGCCTTAAATCCCCCTAATAGGGGGTGCAGGGGGTTAGAGTCCCGCGGAGCGGCAAATGCAGGCAGGCCATTAGCGCTTCTTCTGCTGCCGCCGCATTTGCTGCTCCTGCATCCGCTGCGCCTCCTCCAGGCGCTGCTGCCACTTGCTCTTCGGCAGCGGCTTGCCCGCCGAGGCCTGCACTTTCGCGAGGATGGCGTCCTTGTCGATGGACTTGCGGATCGCCCAGGTCTGCACGATGGCGATCAACTGGGAGAGCAGGTAATAGTAGCTGAGCGCCGCAGAGAGGCTGTTGCAGATGAAGAACATCATGATCGGCATCATCCACATGCTCATGAAACGCATCGAAGCGGCACTCGGGTCGTTGCCGGCCGGCTGGCTGGACAACGTCATCTTGGAATATCCCCACATGGTGAGCGCCATCAGCAGGGCGAACAGCGAGATGTGGTCGCCGATCAGCGGTACGCGCGTGCCGAAGTCCACGATGGCGTCATAGGCCGAAAGGTCTTTGCACCACAGGAACGGCTGCTGGCGCAGCTCGATGGAAGCCGGGAAGAAGCGGAACATCGCCCACAGGATCGGGAAGGTCAGCAGCGTCGGCAGACAGCCGCCCATCGGGCTCACCCCCGCGCGCTTGTACAGCTCCATCGTAGCCTGCTGCTTCTTCATCATCTCCTGCTGGTTGTCCGCGTGCGGGTACTTCGCGTTGATCTTGTCGATCTCCGGTTTGAGCGCGCTCATCTTGGCCGATGAAGCGTAAGACTTGTAGGTCAACGGGAACACCACCAGCTTGATGACCAGAGTCATCAGCAGAATGATCAGGCCGAAGCTGGAGATGAAGCGGTGGAAGAAGTTGAACATCGGGATGATGGCGAAACGCGTGAACCAGCCCACGAGCCAGCCGCCCAGCGGGATGATCTTCTCGTACTTGTTCCCGATGAGCTTCAGCGTACGGAAGTGGTTCGGACCGAAGTAGAATTCAAACGGGATGCTTCCGTTGCCGCCCTGGGGCAGTTCGGCACGCATCTGGGCGCTGCAGGTCATCAGGTGGCGGTCCGGGTCGTCCTGCGGGAAGAAACTCACCGCCAGCTCGCCGGAAGCGAATTCGTCCGGGGCGCGCATGATCACGGAGAAGAACTGCTGCTGGAATGCGAACCAGCTGAGCTTCGAGTCGATGCGTCGGCTCGCATTGCGGCCGCGGCCGATCTCCACGGGCTTCTTGTCGCCCGTGAAATAGTAGTCCAGCTTGGAATACTGCGATTCGTTCTTGAAACCTTTCTCCATGCGCGGCATGGTGAGCGCGAAATCCAGGTCGAACATGCTCACGTTGCGCGGGATGACGTCCTGCATCCCCACGAAGGAGAGCAGGTTGTCCATCTGGTAGCTGTCCGGTCTGAGCGTGTACTTCTGCTCAATGTAGCCGCCTCCGGCGAAGGGGAGCCGCATCACGAGCGTGCTGTCGGTCTGCTCCGCCACCTGGAAGATGAAGTCCCGGGTGCTGATGGACTCGCCGGCATACAGGCTCAGCGAATACCCGGCCCCGCCGGGCCTGAAAAGGTACAGGTCCGTACTGTCGTAATTCTTGTAATCCTTCACCTGCGCTGAATACAGCTGCGCACCGCGGGTGGTGAACTCGAGCCGTATCTTGCTGTTCTCGAGCGAGAGGATCCGCTCTCCGGCGTGGGAGGCGGCTTCCAGCAGGGAGTCCTTGTAGATGGACACCGGGACGCCGGACAACGGAGCGCCGGAAGCGTCCTTGAGCGAGTCGGGCAGGGCGGCGATGCGCTCCGCCTCGGCAAGTTCGCGCTCGAATGCTTCCACGCGGGCCACGGAGTCCAGCTGTGCCTGGAGCTCCATGCGCTTGCGCGTCTGGTTGGACTGGAAGATGGAGAAGCCGACGAAGATGGCGGCGATGAGGATGAAACCGATGACTGAATTCTTGTCCATATCTTATGCTTCGCCCTCCTCGGCCTTGCGGATCTGCTCCTCCAATTCCTTCAACTCGGCCTTGGCCTGGGCGATTCTCTCCTCCATCTGGCGGATCAGCGGTTCGCTGTTCTTGGATGCGGAGAAAAATCCGATATTGTTCTCGTAGGTGATGATATTCTGCTGAAGCGTGTTGTACTTCTCGATCAGGGCGTCCTTGGGGCTGCGCGGGGCACGGCCGGCATGGGTGGAGCCGCCGCCGCGCGAAGCGCCGAATGAGGGGAACTTCTCCTGCATCGCGTCGCGATACGCACGGTTGACCGCGTCCTTCTCCTTGAAGGGGACATGTCCGATGGCCGACCAGCGCTCCTGGAAGGTGCGCATCGCCTCCTCGTCCGCCGCAGCGTCGGCGCCGGGCTCATACGCCTGGACGTCCTCGACCACCTTGCGCTTCGCGCGAAGATTGCCGTAGAAGTCGTTCTCGCCGCCGGCATTCGCGTCACGCGCGGCAAAGAACTCGTCGCAAGCGGCGCGGAAGCGTTTCCAGAGCGCCTCGGACTTCTTGCGCGGCACGGCGCCGATCTCCTTCCACTGCTTCTGGAGGGCGATGAACTGGTCCGTCGCTTTCTTCCACTCGGTGCTGGTCTTCAGGGCCTCGGCCTGCTCGATCAAGGCGAGTTTCTTCTCCATGTTCTCGCTCATGCTGTCCTTGATGCCCGAGTAGAACTCGCGCTTGCGGCTGAAGAAAGCGTCGCAGGCCGCGCGGAAACGGTCGTAGATCTTCTGGTTGTCCTTCTTGGTCGCATAGCCGATGCGACGCCAGGCGGCCTGGATCTCCTCGATCTCCCGGGACGCGGCGTTCCAGCCGGCGGTATTCGTAATCTCGCGGGCGGCGATCTCTTCGGTCTTCTCGCAAAGCTCGGTCTTCTTGACGAGGTTGTCCGCCTGCTGCTCCTTGAGGCCCTCGAAGTGGGCCTGGTAGCGCTTGTTGATTACGGCCGTGGCGGCCTTGAAGCGGTTCCATATATCCTCGCGGTACTCCTTGGCGACCGGGCCGTACTCCTTCCACTGCTCATGCAGCTTCTGCAGCTCGTGGAAGGCGCTCACCACATTTTCATTCTCGGCCAGTTTCTCGGCCGCTTCGCAGAAAGCCTCCTTGGCTTCGAGGTTCTTGCGGAAGTCCAGGTCGCGCAGGTCGCGGTTGATCTTGACCATGTCGTAGAACTTCTCGACATAGAACTGGTACGTATCGTTGATGTTCCGGAAAGCCGTGGCAGGCACGGGGCCGGCTTCGCGCCAGCGGTTCTGCAGCTCGCGGAACACCGGGAACTGGGCACTCACATCCTCCTGGCCTTCGACGAGGGCCTTGAGCTCTTCGATGATGGCCTGCTTCTTCGCCAGGTTCTCCTCGCGACGGGCATCCTGCTCCTTGTTGAACTCGGCACGCTCCTTCTTGTAGTCGGCGTAGAGGGCTTTGAAGTTCTGCTCGACGGCTTCGAACGGGTTGTCCTGGCTGGACGCCGATTCGTCCGACACGCCGCTCTCTCCCTTGAGGCGTCCGAGAAGTTTGTAGAAAGCGGACTTGATGGACTCGGCTTCCTTGGAACGGGACATCCGGTCCGCGCTGTCTTTCAGCTGCACGAACATATCGGAAAGTTCCGAAAGGGTCTTGTCGGCGTAATTCTCCACCTTCTCCGCCACCTCGCCGACCGTTTCGACGATGCTGTCCGCGACCTTCCCGGCGACTTCTGCCCCCTGGTTTTCCACATCCGGGGTGTCCTTGCGGATCTCCTCAGGATTGATGTTTTCGCTCATAGTATCAGAGTTTATAAATGTTATAGCTGACAAATATACTAAAATATAAATAAAAAGGGTAATTTTGCGAGACAAAACCAAGCATTATGCGAATTGACATCCTCACCGTCGTGCCCGAGCTGCTGGAGAGCCCCCTCTCCCACTCCATTGTGGGCCGTGCCATCAAGAAAGGACTGGTGGACATCCGGGTACACAACCTCCGCAAATACGGCATCGGTCCCCGCAAAAATGTCGACGACTACAGCTATGGCGGCGATGCGGGCATGGTCATGCGCATCGAGCCGGTCTACAACATGATCGCCGAGTTGCGCGCCGAGCGCGATTACGACGACGTCATCTACCTTTCCCCGGACGGGGAACGCCTGAACCAGGCCATCTCCAACGAACTCTCCCTGAAGCAGAACCTGATTCTGCTCTGCGGCCATTACAAAGGCATCGACCACCGCATCCGCGAGCATCTGGTCACCCGCGAGATCTCCGTGGGCGACTACGTCGTCAGCGGCGGCGAGATCCCCGCAGCCCTGCTGGCCGACTCCATCGTCCGACTGATTCCCGGCGCCCTCACCGACGAGACCTCCGCCTTGTCAGACAGTTTCCAGGACGGGCTTCTCTCGCCGCCCGTCTACACGCGACCGGTCGAATTCCATGGCTGGAGAGTCCCGGAGGTCCTGCTCAGCGGGAATCCGAAACTCATTGAAACATGGCAAGATGAGCAGGCGCTGGAGCGGACCCGGCAGCTTCGTCCGGAACTAATTAATAAAAATATTTAATAATTCGCAATCGTTTTTTTAGGAATTTTTGAAAAAAAGTTGTAAAAAGTTTGCAGAATTAAAAAATATCCGTACCTTTGCTCTCAGAAATGAAACAACAACTCTACTCCGGTTCTGTGCCGGAGACTTCTAACCAACAATAATTGAACCTTCTATAAGGTAATACACTACTAACTAACCGTAAAAGGCCGCTGTGACAGCGGCCTTTTGTCGTCATGAACGGCAGTCCCCTCAGCGACCCCGGCGGAGCATGAACTTCCGGGCGAGTTTGACGAAGGGCTTCAGGGGCCACGGAAGCAGCGCCCGCTCGGCTTCCTGCAGCTTCTCCCGAATGGGAATGGACTGCGGGCAGTGCTGTTCACATTTGCCGCACCGGATGCACTGCGAAGCGAAAGAGGGCTCCGCCGCCAGGGCGACCGCCTGGATGTATTGCGAGCGTCCCGACATCTTGTTTTCCGTGTACATGGTGTTGTAGCCGGCGAAGATGCCCGGGATGTCCACGCCCTTGGGACAGGGCATGCAGTAGCGGCAGCCCGTGCAGCCGACCTTCTCCTTCTCCCGGATGATGCCCAGGACCTGCTGCAGGAAGGCGCGGTCGTCGGCCGTGAAAGCACCTTCGACAGCGTCCGATGCCGTGCGGACGTTTTCCTCCACCATCTCGAGCGAGTTCATGCCGGAAAGCACGACCGTGACTTCCGGCTGGTCCCAGAGCCAGCGGAAGGCCCATTCGGCCGGGGTCCAGCCCCGGGTGTGGCCGGCGATGAGCCGTTTGGCCGCCTCCGGCAGCTTGTTCACGAGTTTGCCGCCGCGCAGCGGCTCCATGATGACCACGGGGATCCCCCGCGCGGCCGCGGCTTTCAGTCCGTCCACGCCCGCCTGCGTCGTCTCGTCCACGTAGTTGTACTGGATCTGGCAGAAGTCCCAGTCATAGTCGGCAAGTATCTTCAGGAAGTTGCCGGTGTTGCCGTGGTAGGAGAAGCCGATGTTGCGGATGGCGCCGGAAGCCTTCTTTGCGGCGATCCAGTCCCGCACGCCCACGCCCTTGAGCCGTTCCCACTGGGCGATGTCGGTCAGGTGGTGCATCAGGTAGTAATCGACATGATCCGTGCGGAGGCGGGAGAGTTCCTCGTCGAAGAACTTGTCCAGCGAGGACAGGTTCCGGACCAGGTACTGCGGCAGCTTGGTCGCGATGCGGACCTGGTCGCGGATGCCGTTGCGGGCGAGGATCTCGCCCAGCGCCGCCTCGCTGCCGGGATAGATATAAGCCGTGTCGAAGTAGTTCACGCCGGCGCGGTAAGCCGCCAGCAGCTCCTGCTCGGCCTTGTCGATATCGATGCCGTTGCCCTTCCGGCTGAAGCGCATACAGCCGTAGCCGAGGATGGAGAGCTCGTCTCCGTGTCTGTCTTTTCGATATTGCATGGGTTATTTCAGGGGGATCGGTTTGATCTCGTAGAGACGCGGCCAGTATTTGCCGGTCAGGTAGATGCTGCCCGTGCCGGGATCGCGGGCAATGCCGTTGAGCACGTCCGTCTTCGGGCTGCGCAAGCTGTGCGGCAGCAGGCCGGAGCAGTCGATGCTGGCCTCCACCGTGCCGTCTTTCGGGTTGATGACTACGATCAGGTCGGTCATATAGACATTCGCCCAGACCTTGCCGTCGATGTATTCCAGCTCATTGAGGTTGCGCACCGGCCGGCCGTCCATTTTGACGTCCACGTAGCGCTCCTGCTTGAATTCCGGCGTCAGGAAAAACAGGCGTGCGGAGCCGTCGGAAGCGATCAGCGAGGTGCCGTCGGTGGTCAGGCCCCAGCCCTCGCGGGGATAGGAATAGGACTGCTTGTACTCCAGCGTGGCGGCATCATAGACGAAGGCCACCTTGTTCAGCCAGGTCAGGATATAGAGGTTCCCGCCCAGCATCACGGAGCCTTCGGCAAAGTACTTCTGCTGGAAATTCATCTGCGAGAGCACCTTGCCCGTGGCGAGCTCCACCTCGCGAAAGGAGGATTCGCCGAACTGGCCGGTGCTCTCGTAGAAACGTCCTCCGTGAAAGAAAAGGCCCTGCGTGTACGCTCCCGTGTCGTGCGGATACTCCCGCACGACTTCGACCTTGTACTGCTTCACGCGGGCCGAACAGCCCAGGCAAAACAGGCACAGTCCCAGTACGGAGAGCTGTCGGACAAAACTTCTCACGGCGTTACTGTTCCTCCCAGGTCCTCGTGGCCTTGTCGATGAGACCCACGAAATGGGCCCGCAGCTCAGGCCAGCGGTAATACGGCCCGAACACCGGCTCGATGCCGGACAGCAGGACCTCCTTCTCGTTGTAGAGGATCTTCGCGAGCACCTCGCCCTTCCTGTCGCGGTAGAAGATCATCTGGATGTTGCAGGCCATCGGCACCTGGAAGAAAGCGAACCAGTCATGCTGGTGGGCCTCCCGGTACGGGAAATGGCGGTGCTGCAGGTCGTCGATGTCGAGCAGCGCGAACAGCGGCAGGATCGAGGTGTCGTGGCCGAAGCGCAGGTCGGCGGCACGGTGGCTGCCGGGCTCAAGCGCCGCATCGGCCTTGTCGATGAAATCCTGCAGCAGCGGACGGATGGCGTAGCGGTTGGCGTCGCCCGTCTCCAGGCCGCCGCCCCACATGCGGTAGATACTGTCATTGCCGTTCGCCCAGAGGTAAGCGAGTTCCTCCGGGGTGAAATGGTGGTAGATGTCGATGCCCATGAAATCGATCAGCTGGCACAGTCCGGCCGTGGTGAAGATGGCGCGGACGAACGGCTCGGGGTTACCGAGCACGCGCAGCGCGGCGCCCATGTCCGTGAAGAACGGCTGCAGGAAACGCGAGAAATCATAGCCCGGAACGCCGGGCTGCGGCATGTACGGCGGCTCGGGAAGCCGCCCGCCGGGAATGCGGGACGCGGCGGCTCAACCTCACCCGGTCTGCGCACCCGCAGGCTCGGGTTGATGTAGGCCATGTACTTCTCCGCGCTGGTGAAGGTGAACTGCTGAGCCGGGAACTTCTCCTTCAGGCCATAGCTGAAATTGGCCATGCTCATGATGACGCGGAAGCTGGTGCTGGAGAAGCAATCCACCTCCTGGCGGTTCTTGTCCGTGAAGACGGACGGGAACCGCTCCGCCATCCGGGCGGCCAGTGTCCGCTGTTCCCGTGCACCGCGCGGCGTCAGCGAGCCTTCCATCCCCTTGTGTGCGTCCACAATCGCCTCCACGTCGTCGCGCAGGGCTTTCCCCTCGGCGGTCAGCAGTCCGAGCGAATCCAGGATGGCAAACGGCCGCTGCGCGTTGCGCGCGAAGGTGGAATTCTGCTCATAACGGGAGCCGTGGCGCCCGTAGTGCGTGATATAGAAAGCCTTGAACCCCTTCGGCGCAGGCGTGTCGTCAATGGGATTGAACTCATAGGAATGCATGTTGTTGGTGGCGCGGTCGGGATTCTCCGCCAGGAGTCGTACGATGGCGGATTCCTGCGCGCCGAGGCTGAAGGCCAGCGCCGTCAGCAACAGGGTCAGGAAAAAGGATCTTTTCATATCTGTGTCATTAATGGGTATCGGAACAACGACACAAGATACGGAATAAATAATGAAATATCAAGGGCGGACCTGGCCGTTGCCGTCAATCAGCCATTTATAGGTCGTGATTTCCCGGAGGCCCATCGGGCCGCGGGCTCCCAGCTTCTGGGTGCTGATGCCGATCTCCGCACCCAGGCCGAACTGGGCGCCGTCGGTGAAGCTGGTCGGCGCGTTGACATAGACGCAGGCGGCGTCCACCTCCGCCTGGAAACGGGCCGCAGCGGCCGGGTCGGCCGTGACGATGCTCTCGCTGTGGCCGGAGCCGTAGCGGGCGATGTGCGCGAGCGCCCCGTCCAGCGAGGACACGGTGCGCACGGCCATCTTGTAGTCCATGTATTCCGTGCCGAAGGATTGGGGCGTGGCGGCCTACAGCCGGGGATATTTCCCCTGCAGGGCCTCCAGCGCGGGCGCATCCGCATAGAGC
>CAJOMY010000052.1 GCA_905235775.1 uncultured Bacteroidales bacterium
TTTTGAATTCAGTAGCCATATCAAATATCTCTTATAAACGCATATCAAAGATACGAAAAATATCTGAAATATGTGCCTACTTTGTGCCTATATTTTGGGAAAATTGCGAAAGTCGGCGAAAAACCGAAATGGCTAAATCATTGATTTACAATAGTTATATTTTTCAACCCTTTCCACGCTATCCCACAAAAGAAGTCTGCTAGGCACCTCTAAAAATGCCCTTGGAGATACTCCAGGGGCATTTTTATTTTACTTTCTTCCTTCGGCTCCAAGAGAGTCTTCGCCAAAGTCCCCGGTCTGGACATCAGCACCTCGCCCGGAAAGGGCGGGTAATCCGGGCAACCCCTTGCAAAATGGCTGGGGGTCGCCCGGATTTGGCGGCTTAAACGGGCGAGATGACCTTCATAATATCGTGCAGAGGTCCACGCCGGCCAGGTACATCAGCGTGCGCCGGGCCGTCCTGCTCGTGACCGGCCCATCTTTCGTTTGGGGATGTGGTGGGAAATGCTTATCTTTAAGGCGTTCATTGTACATAGCCCCGGGCGCAATGGCGGTTGAGACCATAAAGGGGCCGCGAACGTACTGTTGATCTTTAGATATATGAGATATACGAAAATTGCCGCGCTGCTTTCCATGCTGATGGTCACGGTTTCGCTGCAGGCGCAGACGATGTCCGATGACAGCAGAAGTTGGGCGGAGGGATGGAAGTATGCTTTCTCCAAGGAAGGCAGGCAGAACTGGAAGCCGGAGTTCACGGCCCGGTATTATGCCGGATTTGTGACGGAAGGGCCGGCTGTTACGGGCGGTGTGCGGATTGATGACAAACGCACCCTCGGCTTGATGGTCTGGCAGGGTAAAACCTGGATTGATGCGGTTCCGGCCAGTGTTTACAGCATTTCTGCAGGGTTGTATATGCGCCGGTATTTCCATCTGGGGCAAAAGGACATCGTAGCCCTGTACTGCGACCTGGCCATCGGTGCAGGGTATGTGTACAAGATAGACGGAACCGCCGATTCGACGCAATATAGCAAGGGCGAGGTGCTGTTTGCCGCAGCCCTGCAGCCCGGCATCCGTTTCCGCCTGTGGAAGAATCTGCATCTGTTCCTGGGACCGACCCTATCGACCAACACCGTGGGGCTCCACCTGGGCGTGGGATTCTAAGCGGGCAGACCACCTTTATCATCCCGTTGACGAACTATTTTCTGCGAATTCTGGCACGAATTGGTATATAATTTGTTATATTTGCCCCCCGGAGCGTACAAAATCCATGTTTTTTTGTATGAAAAAATTATTTCTTTTGGCAGTTGCCGGCCTGATGGCCGGTGTTGCAAGTGTGTCTGCACAGGCACCCCAGAGGCCTGAAGGCATGCCGGAGATGCCGAAAATCCTCAATCCCGAGGAGAAGACGGCCGAGATGGTACAGAAGTATGGCCTGAATGAGACCCAGCAGGCTGCGTTGCTTGAGCTGAACAAGAAGTATGACGGGAAGCTCGATTTCCGTCCGCAGCAGCAGGGCGAACAGCCGGACTTCCGCAGGATGACGGATCAGGAGCGGGAAGCCTTCTTCAGCAAGATGAGGGAACAGATGGGGGATATGCAGGAGAGGCAGGCCGAGATCGAGAAGAACCAGAAGGCCTACGAAGAAGAGCTCAAAAACATCATGGACAAGAAGCAGCTGCGCAAGTACCGCACGGATGTCCGCAGGGCCGAAGCTGAGCGTCAGCAGGCCATGCAACGCGGTTTCGGCGGCATGCCCGGCGGAATGCCTCCGGGAGGCGGTTTCCCCGGCGGAGGTTTTCCGGGCGGCGGTGGATTCGGTGGAGGTTTCCCCGGCGGATTCTGATTTCTGACAGAACGGAGCTTCGAACGGAGCTCCGTTTTTTGTCAACCGTTCCGGCAGGGGAGCTATTGGAAATCTGGCGACAAATCGGTAGATTTGCGAAAACCACAACAACACGTCAGTTTCCATGAAAGATTTTAACTACTATGCTCCGACGCAGGTCGTGTTCGGAGAACATTCCGAAGAAAAAGTCGCCGACCTGGTCCGGCACTACGGGGGCCATAAGGTTCTCGTCCACTATGGCGGGCAAAGCGCCAAGAAGTCCGGATTGCTGGACAAGGTCTGTACCTTGTTGAAAGAAAACGGACTCGAAGTCGTCCTGCTGGGCGGCGTCGTCCCCAATCCGCGCCTGTCCAAGGTACATGAAGGCATCGAGCTGTGCCGGCGCGAAGGGATTGATTTCCTGCTGGCCGTCGGTGGCGGCAGCGTCATCGACTCCGCCAAGGCCATTGCTTACGGCGTCCCGTACGACGGGGAGGTGTGGGACTTCTATAGCGGCAAGGCCGAAGCGACCGTCTGTCTGCCCGTGGCCAGCGTACTGACCATTCCGGCCGCAGGCAGCGAGATGAGCGAGGCGAGCGTCATCACCAACGAGGACGGCAACATCAAAGTCGGCTATTCCAACGACATCTCCCGCCCCAAGTTCGCCATCATGAATCCCGTCCGTACCTTCACCCTGCCGCCGTACCAGACGGCCGCCGGCGTCACGGACATGATGATGCACACGATGGAGCGCTACTTCACGCACGACATGGACATGACCTTCACGGACGCCCTCGCCGAAGCCGTGCTCCGCACGATGAAGGAATGTGTCTTCGCGGTCCTGAAGGATCCGGAAGACTACCGGAACCGCGCCCAGATCATGTGGGGCGGCAGCATCGCACATAACGGACTGACCGGTTGCGGCGTCCAGGACGACTGGGCGACGCACGACCTCGAGCATGAGCTCAGTGGCCTGTTTGACGTCACGCACGGCGCCGGCCTCGCGGCCATCTGGCCCAGCTGGGCTCGCTACGTCATGAAGGAGAACGTGACGCGCTTCGTGAAATTCGCCGTAAACGTGTGGGACGTTCCCAACGACTTCAGCGACCCCGAGGGCACGGCGCTCAAGGGCATCGAGGCTGTCGAGCGTTTCTACCACGCCATCGGTATGCCGACGCGCATCCGCGAGCTGCTGGGCCGAGACATCACGGACGACGAGATCCGCGAAATGGCCCGCAAATGCAGCCACGACGGCACGCACACGGTGGGCAGCTTCAAGAAGCTCGCCCGCGAAGACATGGAAGCCATCTATAAACTCGCCCGCGCATGAAAAAGAAAGCATTGTTCATCGGCGGTACCGGTACCATCAGCGCCGCCATCACCCGCGCTCTGTCGAAGAGCGAAGAATGGGAACTCACCCTGTTGAACCGCGGTACGCGCAGTGAGGCGGTCCCGGCCGGGGTCAAGGTCATCAAAGCCGATATCTCGGACGAGGCCGATGCCGCAGCCAAGCTGGAAGGGATGCAGTGGGACTGCGTGTGCGACTTCATCGGCTTCGTGAGGGCGCAGGTCGAGCGCGACTGGCGCCTGTTCCGGGGCAAGACGAAGCAGTACATGTACATCAGTTCCGCCTCCGCGTACCAGAAGCCGGCCGTCAGCCCCTTTATCACGGAAGGAACCCCGCTTGTCAACCCGTACTGGCAGTACTCGCGCGACAAAATCGCCTGCGAGCACTTCCTGATGGAGAAATTCCGCACGGAGGGCTATCCGGTCACGATCATCCGCCCCAGCCACACCTACGACGAGCGCAACGTCCCCCTTGCCATCCACGGCCGGAGGGGGTCCTGGCCGGTGCTCCGCCGCATCCTGGACGGGAAGCCTGTCATCCTGCACGGAGACGGCACGTCCCAGTGGACGCTGACGCATAACACGGACTTTGCCAAGGGCTTCATCGGCCTGATGGGGAATCCCCACGCGCTGGGCGACGTCTTCCAGATCACCTCAGACGAGACCTTGACCTGGCGGCAGATTTATGAGATCATCTCCGACGTGCTGGGCGTGGACTACAAGCCGTGCTTCGTCCCGTCCGACCTCCTGACCGCAGTCGATCCCGGCTTCGAACTGGAAGGGGAGCTGCTGGGCGACAAGACCTGGAACGTGCTCTTCGACAACAGCAAACTGAAACGCGCCGTACCGGACTTTCGCTGCACGACCCGCTTTGACCAAGGCGTCCGCAAGACCATCGAGAACATACTCGCGCATCCCGAGCTCCAGATTCCTGAGCCGGAGTTCGACGCCTGGTGCGACCGGGTCGTCGCCGCCATGGCGCATGCCAAGGCCGAACTTCGCTAGTTCCCGGGCTGTTTCGACCACTAAGATTCCGCGCTCTCCCGCCTGCCGTACCTTCCGAACGGCAGGAAACGGGGGATGCTGCGGCAGTATTCCGCATAGGCGGCATACTTTCCGCCGCTGATCTCCTCGGCCAGGGTTGAGCTGCCCAGGAAGAGGACGATCAGCAGGAGCGCTCCGATCAGGCTCCAGTTGATGATCCCGGTGCCGGCGGCGATGGAAAATACGTAGAAGGAAGCCCAGATGGCCTGCTCGGCGAAATAGTTGGGATGGCGGCTGCAACCCCAGAGGCCCGTGGTGTTGAAGCCCAAGTTGTACGGGGAGGGAAGTTCATCGAGGTTTTTCCCTTCTTTGATCATGGACCATTTCTTCGTCTGGAAGGCCCATTGCTGTTCGTCAGCGACGGTCTCCCACAGGATGAATCCGAACATCAGCACAGATGCGATGACGTCCAACCCGTTGAACGGAATATCGGAGCGCATGGATACCAGGGCCGGGAACGTAATCATCAGGACCAGGGCGTTCTGGTAGACCGAGATGAAGAACAGGTCAAACAGCGCCCAGGCCCAGCGTTTGCCCGCAAAAGGTTTGCCGGAGCGGACGACGCCCCAGCGGTAATCTTCCTCGCCGGACCAGAATTTCAGGCTGTAGGCGCCCTTGCGGGCAAAGTTCATCGTCAGTCGGATGCCCCAGAGCGTGGCCAGGACAGCCATGACCACCAGGCGGGTGCGCATGCCGCCCTGGACGGCGATCACCCAGGTGTAGGCGATGGGGAGCAGGCTCCAGAGCTTGTCCATCTGGCTGTTGTTGCCGGTGAGTTCGCCGACCACAAAGCAGTAGAGCGCGCTGCAGGCGGCGATGATGCCGATCGTTTTCAGGGCGGCGAACTGCGTTGCATCCAGGGCAGGTCCTACGTTGAAATACAAGAGGGGACAGACGATGATGGACATGCCTAATAGGGTGGCCATCAGTGGGATGTTCATTTTCATATAAGAGGTTGATTAGCTGACTTTTCCTTTGCTGCCCGGCTTGTAGCTGCGCAGGAAATCCTCCAGGCGCAGTTCGCTGGAACGGGAACCCCGGGCGACGGGATCCATCGGCGTGCCGACCGGCTCACCGGTGAGTTCGTCTTCCGGAGGGCCGAGGATCTCGTCGATGAGGCCGAACGTCTCCTCCAGCAGGTCCAGGACGTGTTCGGCCTGGGCGCGCTGTTCGCCGTCCCGGATCCGGAGCAGGTCTTCGCGGAGCGGAATGCGGGCGTCAATCTCGCTGACGCCGCGCTCTACTTCGAGTGCAATGTTCTCCGCGGCATAGAGGACTTCCCGGATCTCTTGCAGGCGCTTGATGCTCTCCTGCAGGGTCTTGATGTCATCGGAATAGGATTTTTTCATTATTCCATCAGCTTTTTGTATTTGAAACGCTTGGGTTCCGTCTCGCCGAGGCGGGCTTTGCGGTTCTCCTCGTATTCGGAATAGCTGCCTTCGAAATAATAAACCTGTCCGTCTCCTTCGAAGGCGAGGATGTGCGTGGCGATACGATCGAGGAACCAGCGGTCGTGGCTGACGACCACCGCGCAGCCCGCAAAGCCGTCAAGGCCCTCTTCAAGTGCCCGTATCGTGTTGACATCCACGTCGTTGGTCGGTTCGTCAAGCAGCAGGACGTTGCCTTCATCCTTGAGGGTAAGCGCCAGGTGCAGGCGGTTGCGTTCGCCGCCCGAAAGTACGCCGCAGAGCTTCTCCTGGTCCGCGCCGGAGAAATTGAACCGGGACACCCACGAGCGGGCATTGATGTCCCGGCCGCCCAGCCGCACCCATTCGGAGTTGCCGGCAATGGTCTCATAGACCGTCTTGTCGGGGTCGATGCTCCTGTGCTGCTGGTCCACATAGGAGATTTTCGCGGTCTCGCCGATCTCGATGGTGCCGCTGTCGGGCTGTTCGATGCCCATGATCAGGCGGAAGAGCGTGGTCTTGCCGGCGCCGTTCGGACCGATTACGCCCACGATGCCGGCGGGAGGCAGCACGAAGGAGAGGTGCTCGAAGAGCAGTTTGTCGCCGTAAGCCTTGCTGACGTCGTGGAATTCGATCACTTTGTTCCCGAGGTGAGGTCCGTTGGGGATATAGATTTCGAGGCGCGCCTCCTTCTCTTTCGTGTCCGCGGACGCAAGTTTCTCGTAGGCCCCCAGACGGGCCTTCTGCTTGGCCTGCCGGGCCTTCGGCGCCATCCGGACCCACTCCAGCTCGCGCTCGAGGGTCTTGCGCCGCCGGCTCTCCTGCTTCTCCTCCTGCGCCAGGCGGATGCTCTTCTGCTCCAGCCAGGAGGAATAATTCCCTTTCCAGGGAATACCCTCGCCGCGGTCCAGTTCGAGGATCCAGCCTGCCACGTTGTCGAGGAAGTAACGGTCGTGCGTGACGGCGATCACCGTGCCTTTGTACTGCTGCAAATGGGCTTCCAGCCACTGGATGCTTTCGGTGTCGAGGTGGTTGGTGGGCTCGTCGAGCAACAGCACGTCCGGGGCCTGCAGCAGCAGGCGGCAGAGGGCCACGCGACGGCGCTCACCGCCGGAGAGCGTGGCGACCTTCGCCTCGGACGGCGGGCACTGAAGCGCATCCATGGCGCGCTCCAGCCTGGCGTCGATCTCCCACCCGTCGTGGTGCTCGATGAGTTCCGTGAGCTCGCCCTGGCGCTCGATGAGCGCGTTCATCTGCTCGTCCGACATCGGTTCCATGAACTTCAGGCCGATTTCGTTGTACTCGGCAAGCAGGTTCATGACCTCCTGGACGCCCTCCCGGACCACTTCCAGGACGGTCTTGTCCGGATCCATCTGCGGCTCCTGTTCCAGGTAGCCGACACGGTAGCCCGGGGCCCAGACGACCTCGCCCTTGTAGGATTTCTCCACGCCGGCGATAATCTTGAGCAGGGTCGATTTGCCGGATCCGTTCAGGCCGATGATACCGATCTTGGCCCCGTAGAAGAAGGAAAGATAGATATCCTTGAGGATGACCTTGTTGTTGTGCGGGAGGACCTTGCCAACCCCGTTCATCGAGAATATGATCTTTTCGTCTGCCATATGTCGTTATTTGCGGGCTTGGGTGTATTTCCAGCGGAAGAAGAGCGTGAGGCTGAGAATGATTACGACGGCGCCGATCCAACGGTTCCAGCCCGGCGGGAGGTTGAAGCCGATCTGGGCGATGCAGAGATAGGTCACGCTGACGGCCGTCATCAGGCAGGCCGGCAGCAGCGTCATCAGATAGTAGGCGCCTTTGCGACCGCGCGCGAGGAAGACGGTCACCGCCCAGAGCGTGAAGACCGCGAGCGTCTGGTTCGCCCAGCCGAAGTATCTCCAGATGATGTTGAAGCCGTCTTCATTGGCGATGTTGAACCACAGCAACAGCGCAGCCACGGAGAAGAGGGGGATGCTGATCGCCAGTCGCTTGGCAACCGTTTTCTGTTCGAGTTTCAGGAAGTCGGCGATAATCAGACGTGCGCTGCGCAGGGCCGTATCGCCGCTGGTGATGGGGGCGGCAACCACGCCGCACAGGGCGAGGATGCTGCCGAGGAGGCCCAGCCAGCTGCGGGAGACTTTGGTCACCACGGTCGGAGCGGCATCCGCGAAGGTGCCGCCGACCTCGGCGGCTCCGCCGCCAAAGAAGAAATAGGATGACACCGCGGCCCAGACCAGGGCAACCAGCCCTTCGGTGATCATGGAACCGTAGAAGACGGGGCGGCCCAGCTTTTCGTTCCCCAGGCAGCGTGCCATGAGCGGACTCTGCGTCGCATGGAATCCGCTGATGGCTCCGCAGGCAATTGTCACGAACATATAGGGCCAGATGGGCTGGCCCTTGCCGCCCCAGGTCTGCGTACGGTTCTGCAGGCCGTCCCAGAATTCGGGGATCTGCGGCATCTTGACGATCAGTCCCACCAACAAGGCGATGGCCATGAAGATCAGCGTCACGGCGAACAGGGGATAGATCCGCCCGATGATCTTGTCGATCGGAAGCATCGTCGCGATGATATAATAGACGAAAATGATGCCGGCCCAGATCATGAATGCGGTGTTGCTGCCGTTTCCGGCCATGTCCTTCAAGATGACGGCCGGGCTGTACACGAAGACGGCACCGACCAGCACCAGCAGCAGAACCGAGAAGCAGAGCATCACCGTTTTTGCCCGTTTTCCGAGGTAGATTCCGATCAGGTCGGGCAGGCTCGCGCCTCCATGACGCAGCGACAGCATGCCGCTGAAGTAGTCGTGCACGGCTCCGCCGAAGATGCATCCGAGTACGATCCAGATGTAGGCGGCCGGTCCGAATTTCGCTCCCATGATGGCGCCGAAAATGGGACCTGTGCCCGCGATGTTCAGGAACTGGATCATGAAAACCTTCCAGGACGGCATGGCGATGAAGTCGATGCCGTCCGCCTTGGTGACTGCCGGTGTGGGACGTCCGGGGTCTGGGGCGAAAACCTTCTCCACGAATTTGCCGTAGATCAGATATCCGAGCACCAGGGCGATAATGCTGATGAAGAATGAAATCATAGTACAAAAATATAAAAAAATCCGTATCTTGCATCCCATATTGACGTCGCCGTGCCGGTTTGGCTGAACATACTCATCATAATTATCCTCGTCAGCATCATCCTGATGGAGGTTGCCGAGAATGGCCACCCCATCCGCACGCTGGCCTGGATCCTGCTGTTGGTTTTCCTTCCGGTGGCAGGACTCGTGCTGTATTTCTTCTTCGGCCGGGACCGCAAGAACCGCCGCATGGTGAGCGCCCAGGACATGGACCGGCTGCAGCATTTGTCCAGCCAGGCCGTGGCGGGTTACGTATGCGACAATCCTCCTGAGCGACACCGCAATCTCATCACGCTCCTGCATACTGCCGGCAATGCGCTGCCCGTTTCCGGCAACGACGTACGCGTCTATACGGATTTCCGTGCCATGTACTCGGACCTGCTTGAGGACCTTCAGGCGGCCCGGCACCACATCCACTTCCAGTTTTTCAAGTTCGAGGACGACGAATTTGGCCACCGGGTCGAGGAGGTCCTCGTCAGCAAGGCACAGGAAGGCGTGGAAGTCCGTCTGCAGATCGACGACCTGGCCAACCTGACGCGCCGGAAGTTCTTCCGCCGCATGGCGAAATCGGGCGTGCAGGTGCGTCCCTTCCTCCGTGTACATCTGATTCTGTCGAGCGACACCAACTACCGCAACCACCGCAAGAACGTGGTCATCGACGGCCGCGTGGCCATCCTGCGTCAGGGCAGGAAGAACAACTTTCTGCTGAAGGTCTGACAGCCGCACCGATGAAGACTATCGAGAGATACGTGTTCGGTTCGTTCCTTTCGAGCTTCACACTCGCGTTCCTCGTGCTCACTTTCGTGCTTACTATCGCGCTTATGGTGCAGATCGTGAGCTACATTCTGAGCGGTCTTCCTCTGAGGCTTGTCGGCGAGTTCGCGATGGTGAGCTTCCCCGAGACGCTCCAGTGGACGATGCCTCTGGCGCTTCTCGTGTCGAGCGTGCTCGTGTTCTCGCGCATGAGCGCCGACAGCGAAATCGCGGCGATGCGCGCATGCGGCGTGAATCTGCTATCGGTCATGAAGTGGCCGGCTGTCTTCGGCCTCGCGTGTTCGCTTGTGGGCGTATACGTCAACAACGAGATTGTGCCTCGCGGCCACGAACTGCGCCGTTCGCTCAAGGCCAAGGTGTCGGTCGACACCGGACTTGACATCCTCGAACCGGGGCGCGTCATAACCGACTTCCCGAAGATGAAGCTCTACTTCGGCGCAAAGGAGGGGAACTGGGTCTACGACCTCATCGTCATCGACTACTCCAACCCGAAGTTCGACCGCATGATAACGGCGTCGAAGGCGCTGGTCGAGAGCAGAGGCCGCGACATATTCCTCGATCTCTACAACATGACGGTCGACCCCGTCGACGAGGATCACCAGTCCATGGCGCGCGCCAACAGGGCGCAGCACGTCGTCAATGACGCGCTCAAGGAGTCGAAATACAACAAGAAGGAGAAGGACCTGCGCCTCATGGAGCTTGTCGAAAGGATCAACAGGTACAGTGCGCTTGTGAAGCAGATGAAGGGCGACAGCAAGGCCAAAGGCGTCGAACGCAGGCTTCTGCGGCGCGATCTGTGCGACCTCAAGGTAGAGCTTTCGAAAAGGTTCGTATTCGCGATGGCGTCGTTCTGCTTCGTGCTCGTCGGGATCCCGCTCGGGATCCGCTCGCAGCGGCGCGAGTCCACTGTCGGCATGGCGATCTCGCTCGCGGT
>CAJOMY010000053.1 GCA_905235775.1 uncultured Bacteroidales bacterium
GAAGTTACGCGGTCAATTTGCCTAGTTCCTTAGCCATGATTCACTCGAGCACCTTAGGATTCTCTCCTCACCCACCTGTGTCGGTTTACGGTACGGGTCCCATTGCGCTTAACGATCAGCCGATTTTCTTGCAAGTATGATTACCTGCGCTGTCCGCTCGCCCGAGGGCTCGCGGTACTGTCGGATTTCAGTCGCCCTACGTCCTTCAACCTCCTATTCCGTCAGGAGGCGGCAGTGTCACTTCTCGGTCTCGGCCTTTCCTGCAATGCGAGTACTGGAATATTAACCAGTTGGTCATCAGGTTCCCCTCTCGGGTGCCCCTTAGTCCCCGACTAACCCTGATCCGTTTAACGTTGATCAGGAAACCTGGGGTTTACGGTGTGAATATTTCTATATTCATTATCGTTACTTATGCCTACATTTTCGTTTCCAGACGCTCCAGAATACCTCACGGTAAACCTTCTACGCTGACTGGAATGCTCCCCTACCACGCAACTCGCGTCGCGTCCAAAGCTTCGGCGGCAGTCTTGATGCCCGATCATCATCCACGCGTCATCGCTCGACTAGTGAGCTGTTACGCACTCTTTGAATGAATAGCTGCTTCCAAGCTAACATCCTAGCTGTCCATGCGATGTCACCTCGTTCTGTCTCAACTTAAACTGCTCTTCGGGGCCTTAGCTGTTGGGCTGGGCTCTTACCCTTTCGCCGACGGATATTAGCACCCGACGACTCACTCCCGTCCTTTAATCTTCGCGCATTCGGAGTTTGTCAGAAATCGATAGGCGATGAAGCCCTCTTTTCCTATCAGTCGCTCTACCTCACGAAGACACAGACGAGGCTGTCCCTAAAGACATTTCGGGGAGTACGAGCTATCTCCCAGTTTGATTGGCCTTTCACTCCTACCCACAGCTCATCCAAGCCCTTTTCAACGGAAACTGGTTCGGGCCTCCAGTGCCTGTTACGGCACCTTCACCCTGGCCATGGGTAGATCACTAGGTTTCGCGTCTGCTCCCGATGACTGAACGCCCTGTTCAGACTCGCTCTCGCTCCGGCTTACGTCCCTGAAGGACTTAACCTCGCCATCGAGAAGCAACTCGTAGGCTCATTATGCAAAAGGCACGCCGTCGCTCCGCAGAGCTCCGACCGCTTGTAAACGAACGGTTTCAGGTTCTATTTCACTCCCCTGTTCGGGGTGCTTCCCACCTTTCCCTCACGGTACTGGTCCACTATCGGTCTTCCGGTTATATTTAGCCTTGCGGCATGGTCGCCGCAGATTCAGACAGGATTCCACGTGTCCCGCCCTACTCAGGTGCCAGTCTCGCCAAAACCCCGTTACCCGTACGGGCCTTTCACCCTCTGCGGACTGACTTTCCAGACAGTTCCGGTTCCTGGCTTTGACTTTGTGACTGGTCCTACAACCCCGAAATCGCCGTAACGACCCCGGTTTAGGCTCTTCCCATTTCGATCGCCACTACTCTGGGAATCGATATTTCTTTCTCTTCCTGCAGGTACTAAGATGTTTCAGTTCCCTGCGTATGCTCCGACTCATCGCCGGCGACGGGCCTTCAACCCGCCGGGTTCCCCCATTCGGACATCTCCGGATCATCTCCTGTTTGCAGATCCCCGGAGCTTTTCGCAGCTTACCACGTCCTTCTTCGCTTCCGGAAGCCAAGGCATCCTCCGTTCGCTCTTCTTCTCTTTCTCGTACTTTATAAGTGAATCATTTGCGACTCTTACGTCTCAAATTCTTACTCGTTTGCCTTTGAAATTGCAGTCCCTTTCTTCGCAACTCGAAAAAACTCGAATTCCGTTTCATTCAGACTTTAATCTCTTTTAACTTCTTTACCTCGTTATCTCTCTCAGTATTGTCAAGGATCTCTCAAATCCTCCCTCAGAAGTATCCCTCATCGGAAGGGACGGCAAAGGTACACACTTTTTTTGAACTTGCAAATCTTTTCGCGAAATATTTTAAAAAATCTATTCCGCGTAGAGCGTGATGAGGTTGCGGATGACGGCCGCAGCCTTCTCCATGTTCTCGACGGTGACCCATTCGAACTTCCCGTGGAAGTTCAGCCCTCCGGCGAAGATGTTCGGGCACGGAAGGCCCCGGAAGGACAGGTTGGCGCCGTCGGTGCCGCCGCGGATGGGCTGGATGCGGGGTTTGACGCCCGCCATCTCCATGGCGCGGACAGCTTTCTCCACCACGTGGTAGTGCGGCTCCACCTGCTCGCGCATATTATAATATTGGTCTTTGACCGTAACCGTCGCCGTGCCGGCGCCGTAGCGCTCGTTGATGAAGTCGGCGCAGCGGGCGACGATCTGCTTCTTCTGTTCGAACTTCGCGCGGTCGTGGTCGCGGATGATATAAGAGAACTGCGCCTCCTCGACGGAACCCTTGAGGCTGATCAGGTGGAAGAAACCCTCGTAGTCCTGCGTGTACTCCGGCCGCTGGTTGACGGGGAGCAGCCCGTCGAACTCCTGCGCAATGTGCAGGGCGTTGCGCATCTTGCCCTTGGCGTAGCCGGGGTGGACGTTGCTGCCCTGGATGCGCACGGACGCGGAAGCGGCGTTGAAATTCTCGAACTCCAGCTCGCCGGCCTCGCCGCCGTCCATCGTGTAGCCGTAGTCGGCTCCGAACTTCGCCACGTCGAACTTCACCACGCCGCGGCCGATCTCCTCGTCCGGGGTGAAACCGATCCGGATCTCGCCGTGCCTGAACCCGGGATGCGCCATGATGTACTGGACCGTGTCCATGATCTCCGCCACGCCGGCCTTGTCGTCGGCGCCCAGCAGCGTCGTGCCGTCGGTGGTCACGAGCGTCTCGCCCTTGTGCGCGAGCAACTCCGGGAATTCAGCGGTCTTGAGCAGCAGTCCGGGAACCCCTTTCAGGGGAATGTCGGAGCCGTCGTAGTCCGGGATGATCTGCGGCTTGATGTCGGCTCCGGAAGCGTCCGGAGACGTATCGACGTGCGCGATGAAGCCCACGACGGGGACCTTCTTGTCGATGTTGGCGGGAATCCGCCCCATCACATAGCCATATTCGTCGAGGGTCGCCTCGACGCCCAAGGCCTGCAGTTCGTCCCGGAGCATGCGGAGCAGGTTCAACTCTTTCTCGGCGGAGGGCTGGCTTTCGCTCTCCTCATCGGACTGGGTGTCCACCGCGACGTAGCGCAGAAAACGGTCAAGTATCTTTTCCATAGCCGCAAATATACGAAAAAGGCCCCATTGTATGTCCGGATTTTTCGTTATATTTGACGAAACCAATCGTTTACGCTCATGAACAAGAAACTGATAACCGTGGCGATTCCGCTGCTTTCCGCGCTGACGGCATTTGCCCAGCAATCGAACGTCAACCTCAGCTACAACCCCCAGAAAGACACCGAGGGCCTGATTCCCTTCAGCGCGAACCTGAACTCGCCGGAGGTGCATGATGACCATACCGTCACGTTCCGGCTCCGGGCCCCGAAAGCGGAGTCCGTCGCCCTCTCGGGCGCCATGACCACCGTCCTGGGCGTACGCGGGAACATCCCCTTCACCAAGGGGGAAGACGGCATCTGGACCCTCACCATCGGTCCGCTCCCGGTCGACATGTATCAGTACAATCTTGTCGTGGACGGCGTCAGCATGGCGGACCCCAATAACACCTACGCCGCCTTTACGGCCATGCCTCCTTACAGCGAGCTCATCGTCCACGGCGACGGTCCCTCCTGGTGGGACGCGAAGGATGTGCCCCACGGAGCCGTGACCCGTCATATCTATTACAGCCCTGTCACCCGGGGGGAACGCGAGATTTATGTCTATACCCCTCCTCAGTACAACCCGAAGAAGAAATACCCCGTCCTCTATCTCATGGGCGGAAGCGGCGAGCTCCCGTCCAACTGGATGTATGACGGCCGCGTGAACTTCATCATGGACAACCTTCTCGCAGAGGGGAAGGCGGAGCCCATGCTGATCGCGATTGTGAACAACCAGGTCGTCCACCGCAACCACCCCCGGCACGCCGACCTCACCTTCGACATCATGGCGCGGGAATACCGCGAGGTCATCATCCCCTTCGTCGACAGCCATTACAAGACCATCGCCAATCCGCACGGCCGGGCCATTTCCGGCCTCTCGATGGGCGGACGACACACGATGTTCGTGGGCCTGAAGAACCTGGATCTTTTCGCCAGCTTCGGCGTCCTGAGCGCCGGAGACAACACGCCCGAGCAGACCCTGGGAGAATTTCTCAACGACCCGAAAGCCAATGACAAGGTGGATTACCTGTTCGTCGGGCAGGGCGGCGCGGAGGAGAAAGGCATGTTCAATGTCCGGGTCAAGGGCTTCCGGGATGCGCTCGACAAGCACGGAATCGAATATGAATATTTCTGCGTCGGAGAAACCGGCCACGACTGGTCGACCTGGCGGCATCTCCTCTACTACGGATTCCTCCCGAAACTCTGGAAGAAGTAGGCTGCACAACACGAAGCGGGGTGCAAAACAGCTGTGTTTGCACCCCGCTCTTTACTATTCCCGTTTCGCGGTGATGATCATGTAGGCGCAAATCGCGATCAGCGGGATGATGGCGATGGCTTCGGCGCCGGAGGCGATGTGCCCGGGAGCGACGGCGTTCCAGTCATAGAGGAACCAGTCCACCTTCGCGAACTTCAGGATGGCGGAGACGACGCCCATCAGCGCGCCGCCGGCGATGAAGCCGGAGGCAATCAGCGTACCCTTCTCCTGCCGGGCCGTGTTGACGGCAGCGTCCTGGCTGCGCGTGCTGACGTACCAGGAAATGGCACCGCCGAGCAGCAGCGGAAGGTTGAGGTCGATCGGGATGAACATCCCCAGGCAGAACGCGAGGGCCGGCACCTTGAAGACCGTCAGCAGAATCGCGATCGCCGCGCCGATACCGTAGAGCAGCCAGGGGGCGCTGCCGCCGTTCATCATCGGCTGGATGACGGCAGCCATCGCGTTGGCTTGCGGGGCCACCAGGGCACCGTCACCGGTAAAACCGTAGGTCTTGTTGAGAATCAGCATCACGCCACCCACGGTCGCGGCCGCCACGGCGATGCCGACGAACTTCCAGGCCTCCTGCTTGCGCGGCGTCGTACCGATCCAGTAGCCGATCTTGAAGTCGGTGATCAAGCCTCCGGCGGTGCTGAGGGCCGTGCAGACCACGCCGCCGATGATCATGGCGGCCACCATGCCGGCGTTGCCCTTCAGGCCTGCCGCCACCAACACGAGGGCCGTGATGATCAGCGTCATGATGGTCATGCCGCTGACCGGGTTCGTGCCCACGATGGCGATGGCGTTGGCCGCCACCGTCGTGAAGAGGAAGGCGATCACGGCGATGATGACCAGGCCGATGAGGGCCTGCCAGACGTTGTTCACCACGCCGCCGAAGGCGAAGAAGGCGAACACGGCGAGCAGCGCGATGGCGATGCCCCAGACGACCGACTTCATCGGCAGGTCCTCCTGCGTGCGCTCCGGCTTCCCGGTGGTGGCGCCCGGCTTGCGCTTGAATTCGCTGGCCGCGAGGCCCACCGCGCTCTTGATCACGCCGGCGCTCTTGATGATGCCGATGATGCCCGCGGTGGCGATGCCGCCGATGCCGATGTGGCGGGCGTATTCCTTGAAGATCTGGTCCGGGGACATCTCGGAGATGGTCTGGACGATGCCTGTGCCCATCAGGTCGATGACGCTCCCGCCCCAGACGAGGTTCATCAGGGGGATGATCACCAGCCAGACAAGGAAAGAGCCGCAGCAGATGATGAAAGCGTATTTGAGGCCCACGATGTAGCCCAGGCCCAGCACGGCGGCGCCGGTGTTGAGCTTCAGCACGACCTTGGCCTTGTCGGAGACCACCTGGCCCCAGTGCATCACCGTGGTGCTGAGCGTTTCGGCCCAGGCGCCGAAGGTCGCGACCACGAAGTCGTACAGACCGCCGATCAGGCCGGCAGCCAGCAGGGTACGGGCGCTCTTGCCGCCGCTCTCGCCGCTGACGAGCACTTGCGTGGTGGCCGTCGCCTCCGGGAACGGGTACTTGCCGTGCATGTCCTTCACGAAGTACTTGCGGAACGGGATGAGGAAGAGGATGCCGAGGAATCCGCCCAGCATCGAGGACAGGAACATCTGCCAGAAGTTCACGTCCAGGCCGAGGATGTAGATGGCCGGGAGGGTGAAGATGGCGCCCGCCACCACCACGCCGGAGCAGGCTCCGATGCTCTGGATGATGACGTTCTGGCCCAGGCCGCCCTGCTTTCCCAGGGCGCCGGTCAGGCCCACGGCGATGATGGCGATGGGGATGGCCGCTTCAAAGACCTGCCCGACCTTCAGCCCGAGATAGGCCGCGGCGGCGGAGAAGAGGATGGTCATCAGCAGGCCGACGGTCACGCTGTAGGGCGTGACTTCAAGGGGCTTCTCGTTCGGGCTCAGCAAGGGGCGGTAGCTCTCCCCCGGTTTCAATTCCCGGTGGGCGTTCTCCGGCAGGGACAGGTTTTTGTTTTCTGGCTTCATGGCGCGCTTTCTTTTTTTCGTAGCGTTCTATGTATTTTTTCAATTTGGCTTCGTCGATGGCCGCCTGGCGGGCCTGGTGGGCGGCCTCGCGGGCTTCGCGCCGCGCCTGGCGGGCGGCTTTGCGCGCCTCCTTGCGCGCCTCCTTGTCGGCGTCGCGCGCATCCAGCTCCGCCCAGCGGGCGTCGCGACGGGCGGTGCGCAGCGCGCGCTTGAGCTCGCGGGGAGACATATAGGTCGTGTCGGCGGGGGATTCCGGGGCAAGCCCGGAAGAATCGGAATGACGGAGAGAGTCGAGTCCGGACGCCGTGCCTGTCATTCCGGCCGTAGAGATGGAATCTGCCGCGGCGGGGGATTCCGGGGCAAGCCCGGCATAACGAAGGGTGTCGCGGAGGGAGAGGCTGTCGTCCTGGGCAACGCCGAGGGAGCCGTCGTTCCGCTGCCGCTCGCGGGAGCGTCGCTTCGCTCGCTCGAGACTCGCATAAACGTCTGTCATGTGGCCCGGGAAGTAGGTGTCTGTCTGCGGGAAGGCGGCGTGCGGCCGCGCCTCGTAGGTCTCGCGCTCGGAGTCGCGGACAATCATTGCCGTCACGTCGAACTTGTCTTGCGGCCGACGCTCCGGCTGCCATCTGAAGCCGCGCAGCTTGTGCTCGGAGGACGGGAGCTGCACGACCGGATAGGCGTCGCTCTTGGGGGCGTCGAAATTGTAAACGTGATCCAGGTCGCCCTTCGCATCGAAGGTCACCATCATCATCTTGGACTCCGTCTTGTTGACGGTGGCGATGGTCTCGTTCTCTTCCAGATAGAACAGGGCCGTGATGCCGCCGAGGGCATCGAAACGGCGGAGCGACGTGGAGTCGCTGAAATAGGCGATCGCGTCGGTGCTCTTGATCTGGTCGAAGTAGCCGTCGGACTCCTCGATGTGGATGAAGGCGTTCGACAGGAGGTTCGCGCGCTCCATCTTCTCGTTCCGGAGCAGCACGAAAAGGCTGTCGGAATTGTATTGACGGTTCTCTTCGTTCCACACCACAGGGTCCCGGTAGAGACGCGCAATGGAATCGAGGTCGCTGTAGCGCAGGGAGTCGCAGCGCACCTGCATGTCCTTGCGGAAAATACGGATATCCTCCGTGGCCAGCAGGAAGCCGATCCGGGTGGTGTCGGGCGGGGGCGGGACGGCAAGGCTGTCCCGGACGGCGAGACTGTCAGGGACGGCGAGACTGTCGGAAGGGAGATTCTTCGCTTCGCCCAGAATGACAGAAGAATCCCGGACGGCAACAGTATCAACGCCATTCGCCGGCTCTCCTGCGCCATTCGACAGCTCTCTTGCGCCATTCGCCCTGTCGGCAGGCGACCGGCCGGCCGCGGCGCGGTTCAGCGCCGCCGCCTTCCCCTGCGCCAACGGATCGTTCTTGCGCGCTTCGTCGCGGCGCCGCGCAGCCTCTTCAGCGGCCCGGCGGCGGTATGCCGCGATCGGGTCTTCCAGCATCTCCTCGCGGCGCCGGCCTGCCAGTTCGACTTCCGTCGAATCGACTTCGCACCGCGGCTGCGTCCAGTAGATGAAGCGTCCGGCACCCAGATAGGTCGTGTCGGGGCTGGCGCCCTCTCCGCCCCAGAGTGCGACGGAAGCCCGCCGTTCGAGCGTCACGCGGGCGAGCGAATCGATGTAGTGCATGCGGTCGCCCATCGCGGCCACCCTGCGGCTCTGATCCTGCACCTGGACGCTCCCCAGCATCAGCAGGTCATTGGGCCGGCGGTAATAGTAGAGGCTGTCGCTCCACGATTCCTCGGTCGCGCCGAGCCCGTGGACATGCTGCCGGAAGAAGAAGGTCTCGGCCTCCCGTTCGTACCAGCCCTGGCCGGCGGAAAGCATGCGTCCGTCCTTCCAGAAATCGATCTCGTCGAGGAAGTCGGCCCGGTTCGCGTTGGAATCGTACAGCAGGGTCTCGGTCCGCACGAACACGGAATCCGTGAACATGTTGACGTTGCCGGTGAAGGAGTAGGTCCCCCGGTTGCTGGCATAGGTGCCTTCGTCGCTCTCGATGATCTGCCCGTCGGTGCTGATCATGGCCGCACCGCCCTGGAAGACGGCCAGGCTGTCCCGGGTGTTGTAGTCCAGGAATCGGGTGCGCAGCACGTTGTCCTGCTGGTTGCGCAACTCGACGACACCGCCGCGGAACTGGGCGAGACTCTCGTCGATGAGGTAATCCAGCGTCTCGCTGGTCAGCACGGATTCGCCCTGCAGCAGCTGGACGTTGCCGAAGCAGTTGATGAGCTTTTCCTCCACGTACCAGAAGGCCGTGTCGCAGGACAGGTAGGTGCCGTTATGCAGGAAAGTGGGTTCGATGGCCTTGCGCGCCATCCGGCCGTCCTGCTCCATCTGCTCCAGGACACGCGCACTGATCAGGCGTACCAGCGAATCCGTCTGCCCGGAGCTTGACTGGGCAGACAGCGGCAAGGCGGAGAGCAGCAGGGCCGCGAAGAGGATCAGTCGGTTTTTCTTACTTTGTCGGCCCATCCTTTCCGCGAGAACTCACAGTCCCCGAACAGGGGATCGATGATGATATAGCTGGTCTTGATCTTGTCGTCCAGGAATTGGAGGATGGCCGCATTCGTTTTCTCCTGCCGCACGATCCCGAGCAGATCGGTGTAATCCGACTCGAAGGTGGCCGTGTGGGCCGGAACGATCTTGTCCAGGCGGACGATCTTATAGACGAGGTTGCCGTCGCGGCCTTCGTTGTCCAGCGAGGCGATCGGCTCGGAGATGGCACCGACCTCCAGGTCCCGGATGGCGGCGTAGTCCTGCGGCTTCAGCTGGTCGATCTCGAAGTAGGCGGAGCCGGTGTTGGGGTCGGCCATCTGGCCGCCGTTGGTGCGGGTGGGCAGGTCCTCGGAATAGAAGCGCGCGGCCGTCTCGAAGGTGATCGCGCTGTCCAGGATCGCCGTGCGGATGCTGTCCAGCCGGTGGAACGCCTTCTCCTGATCGGCGAGCGTATAGCTCGGCTTGATGAGGATGTGGCGCGCATTGAACATGTCGCCCTTCTTCTCCAGCACTTCGATGATATGGAAGCCGTCCGGGGTCTCGACGATCTGGGAGATGGTGCCGGGCTTGAGCGACATCGCGGCGTCCGAGAATGCGGGCCAGAAGATGGTCTTGGAGGCCATGCCCAGCTCGCCGCCCTTGCGGGCGCTGCCGGGATCCTCGGAGTACAGGCGGGCCAGGGTGGCGAAGCGCTCGCCGCCGATGATGCGTTCGCGGATGTTCAGCAGACGCTCCTTGACGGCGATGGCGGCCGCCTCACGGTCGGGATAGATGCAGATCTGGCTCATCTGGTACTTGATCGGCACGACGGGCAGCGAGGCCACGTCCGACGTGTCAAGGAAATGCTTGACGTCGTGGGGAGTCAGGTCCGGGATGTTCCGGGCGATCTCCTGCTGCTCCTGCTGGGCCAGGGTCTGCTCCTCGATCTGGGTGCGCCACTCCTGGCGGAGTTTGTACAGCGGCTTGCCCAGATATTCGGCAAGTTCGTCCTCGCCGCCGGCGCGGGTCAGCATCTCGGCCATGTACTGCTCCAGCTGGGCGTTTGCCTGGTCCTGGTTGATCACCAGGGAGTCCACGCGGGCCTGGGTGATGAGGAGTTTGGTCTGCATCATGTTCTCGAGGATCTGGCAACGGTCCGCCGGCAACCCCTGTGCACGCATCGCCTGCACCTGCGCCTCCACGTCGGACAGGGAGATCATCTCATTGCCCACGACGGCGACGGACTTGTCCACGACGCCGCGGTAACGCTGGGCGGAAGCGGCGACGCACAGGCCCGAGAGGGCCAGCGTCGCGGCGATTTTCAAGAGCTTATTCTTCATTCTCGTAAATGACAAATTGTTTTCTTTCGAGCGCGTTTTCAAGCAAGTCCCGTTCCAAACTGTTCATCAGGTCATGTTTTCTTGCGCTCATCAGGATGTCGCGGATCCGCCCGGAGCAATAATCCAGCGGGGCGGGGCCGCTGCGGCGGATGTCGCAGACATAGGCCACCATCAGGTCGGCCCGGTCCTCGGGTTCGTAGCGTATCATGTCCCCTTTCAGGAAAGAAAGCATCTGCGTGTAGTCCAGGCCGAAGGACTTGGCCAGTTCGTTGGCGTCCATCCAGGTGTCCGAACTGTCGAAATAGCGCAGGGCCGTGGATTTGGCGAGCGTGTCCGCCCGCTGCAGCTCGTCGTATTCCTGCGAGGTCATCATGCTGAGGATAGCGTCCTTGTTGGGCGAATCTTTCATCACATCCACGAAGCGGACCTTGAGCACCGGACGCTTGAGTTCGAAGTCGGCTTCGTGCGCCTGATAGTACTGGCGGATCTGCTCGTCCGTGACCAGGGTGTCCAGCCGGTCGTTGATGTAACGCTGTTCGTAGCGGTATTTCAGCAGGGAGCGGCGGAAATTCTCCAGGTCGGCGCTCACATCGAGCTCGCCCTTGGAGAGCTCCTTCTCGGCCATATCGAGGTACAGCAGGTCCATCGCCCAGGTGTTGATGTACTGCTCGGCCAGCCGCGCGCTGTCGGCGGCGGGAATCATGTTGGGGATGAACTGCTCCAGTTCAGACCGGTAGAGCTTGTTCTTGCCGACCTTCGCCACCACCTGGTCATCGTGCACCAGCGACGAGATCGCGTTGCAGGAACACAGGGCGGCGGCGAGCAGCAGGTATGTCAGGATTTTCCGCATAACTCGCAAAGATACGAATTATTTTGATTCTAATTCTCCGCCGCGAGGGCCTCGATGATGCCGTCCATGGCGGGCACAAGCTGGTAGGACGGCGCCGGGCAGTTGTTGACGAGCAGTGAGAAGATGATGGTCTTCGACGGATCGCCGTCGGAGGCGAGGATATAACCGCTGAAACAGCGTACGCCGTTCATCGAGCCGGTCTTCATGTGAAGCCGGTCCTTGAACGGCTGCGGCGCATTCGGGAACCGGGTTTCCAGCGTGCCTTTGGCCCCGGGGACCGGGAGCGAACGGAAGAACGGCTCCCAGACGGGCAGGGCCATCATTTTTCGCAGGAAGCGGACGAAGAAGTCCGGAGAGACGTAGTTCTTGCGCGAGAGGCCGCTGCCGTCGAACTGCTGGAAGAGCCCGTCGGTGCGCAGGCCCAGGGCCCGCATTCCGGCTTCCGCCGCATCCTGGCAGTCATCCTGTCCGGCACTGCGTCCGGAATGCAGGGAGACCATCTTCAGGAGGGTCTCCGCGAAGAAATTGTCACTCTCCCTATTGGTGTCGCGCACGATGTCGGCCAGGGCCGGGGAGAAGGTGGCGCCCACGATCTGGATTTCGTCCGTCCGGGCGGCCGGCGTGCGCGGGGCGCCGCTCTCCAGCGAGCTGCGGATCTCGCCCTGCGGGGTGATGTCGCCCCAGCCGCCGTCCACCGCCACGCCGGCGCGCTGCAGGTGGTTGTAGAAATACCAGGCGCAGGTATAGGCGCCGAAGGCGTTGGAGCATTCCAGGGTGTAGCCCCGCCGGTCGACCGGAAAGGAGCCGGCGATCTCGCCGACGGGCGCGAGCGTCGTGTTGACGTAATAGAGCGTGTTGGACGAGCGCGCGGCGCCGGTCACCGCGTGATTGGCGTAGCGCATCCA
>CAJOMY010000054.1 GCA_905235775.1 uncultured Bacteroidales bacterium
GCTGGACGGCGACGTGCGCACCCGGCTGCTCTCCTCGGTCTCGGATGCCTTTTCCCGCGGGGACGGCCGTCTCGCCGTGGCGTCGGAAGACGGCATCCTGCAGCCCTTCAGCAGCCGTTTCGAGCTGGACGGCATTTGTTTCCGCGACCCGGACGAGTACCTGTTCAGCTTCAATTCGCCGCTGGGCGCCTGTCCGACCTGCGGCGGCCTCGGCAAGATCATCGGCATCAGCGAGGACCTCGTGGTTCCCGACAAGACGAAGAGTCTTTACGACGGCGCCATCGCCTGCTGGCGCGGCGAGAAGATGGGCTGGTTCAAGGACCGCCTGGTCGAAGTGGCTCCCCGCTACGGCATTCCCGTCTTCGAGCCGTACTGCAACCTTTCCCGGGAAGTCCGGGATCTGATCTGGAACACGAAATACGTCGAGGGGGACGACAACTCCTTTGTCGGCGTCAACGATTTCTTCGCCTGGGTGGAGACCCAGCGCTACAAGATTCAGTACAAATACATGCTCAGCCGCTTCAGCGGCCGCGCCACCTGCACCACCTGCGGAGGCAGCCGCTTGCGTCGCGAGGCCCTCTGGGTGAAGGTGGACGGCCGCAGCATCCACGACATCCTCCAGATGACGGCGGAGCAGGCGCTCGCCTTCTTCGGCGACATGCATCTGACGGAGACGGAACGGAGCATCGTCGCCGAGCCTCTCTCCGAAATCCGCTCCCGCCTGCAGTGCATCGTGGACGTGGGCCTGGGCTACCTTACCCTGGACCGCGCCTGCAACACCCTGTCGGGCGGCGAGAGCCAGCGGATCAACCTCGTGACTGCGCTGGGTTCCAGCCTTGTGGGCTCGATGTATATCCTGGACGAGCCGAGCATCGGCCTGCACCCGCGCGACACCGAACGCCTGATCGGCGTACTGCGCCGCCTGCGGGACATCGGAAACACCGTGATTGTGGTCGAGCACGACGAAGAGATCATCCGCGCGGCCGACCTGCTGATCGATATGGGACCGCTGGCGGGCGTGCACGGCGGCGAGGTCGTGTTTGAAGGCACGGCCGTCCAGGCCGGACCGGAAGACGTCTCCCGTTCGCTGACGCTCCAGTACCTGAACGGGCAGAAACTGCGCTACGTGCGCGAGAAGCGCCCCTGGCAATACAGCATTTGCGTGGACGGCGCCCTGGAGCACAACCTCAAGGATATCGATGTCCGCTTCCCGCTGGGCGTGCTGACAGTCGTGACCGGCGTGTCCGGCTCCGGCAAGTCCACGCTGGTGGGGGACATCCTCTATCCCGCCCTGTACCGCCGCATCCACGAAGCCGGCGACCTGCCGGGCACGCACCGCGGCCTGTCCGGCAACCTGGACCGGATCACGCGCGTGGAATACGTGGATCAGAACCCCATCGGCCGGAGTTCCCGCTCCAACGCCGTCACGTACCTGAAGGCCTATGACGGCATCCGCAAGCTGATGGCCGCCCAGCAGGCGGCGAAGATCGCAGGCCTGACGGCCAACCATTTCTCGTTCAATACCGACGGCGGGCGCTGCCCGGAATGCCAGGGCGAGGGCGTCGTGCGCATCGGCATGCAGTTCATGGCTGACGTGGAGATGGTCTGCGAAGAGTGCGGCGGCAAGCGTTTCAAGCCCGAGATCCTTGATGTGCGTTATCGCGGGAAGAACATCGACGATATCCTGAACATGAGCGTGGACGAGGCGGTGACCTTCTTCGCCGCCGGACCCGAGGATGACGCGAAGGTCGTGGCGGAGCAGCTCCGACCCCTGCAGCAGGTGGGCCTGGGCTACATCAAACTGGGCCAGAGCAGTTCGACCCTGTCGGGCGGCGAGAGCCAGCGCATCAAGCTGGCGTACTTCCTGTCCCTGAGCCAGGGAAAGTCCAAGAAGGAGAGAATCCTGTTCCTGTTCGACGAGCCGACCACCGGTCTGCACTTCTTCGACGTGGAGAAACTGCTGCAGAGTTTCGATGCGCTGCTCGCGGCCGGCCACTCGCTCGTGGTCGTGGAGCACAACGTGGACGTGATCCGCGCGGCGGACTGGGTGATCGACCTCGGTCCGGACGCGGGCGACCGCGGCGGGCAGGTGGTCTTCGCCGGCACGCCGGAGGATTTGAAGAAAGCTGACTCCTTTACAGCCAGATACTTATGAAACGGATAGCCGCGTTGACGATGGTCCGCAACGACGATTTCTACCTGCGCAAGTGGGTGGAATACTACGGTGCCCAGCTGGGGAAAGAGCATCTCTATATCTTCTTCGACGGCACGGATCAGGTGATCCCGTCCTTCTGCGACGGGACGCACGCGGTGGCCATCCCCAAGGTCGGCACGGATGTAGTGTCCAATGACAAGGGCCGGGTGGCCGTGATGAGTGCCAAGGCGGCGGAATTGTTTCAGAACGGCTATGATCTCGTGATCGGTACAGATGCCGACGAGTTTGTCGTCGTGGATCCCGTGCGGGGGCTCTCGCTCCCGGAGTATCTCAGTCAGTGCGAGATCGGCGTTTCCCTGTCGCCCCTGGGCCTGGACTTTGGCCAGAAACTGGGAGAAGAGGGCGACATAGACGCGTCAAGGCCTTTCCTGCAGCAGCGCCGTTACGCGCAGATCGGCACGCGTTATACCAAGTGTTCGGTTCTCGCACGGCCGTGCGAATGGGGCTCCGGCTTCCACCGCGTCAAGGGCCATAACTTCCACATCGCCAAGGACCTGTATCTTCTGCATTTCGGTTATTTCGACATGGGGCGCATCCAAGCCCGCTTCGCCGACCCGTCCCGTCTGGCCCAGGGTTGGGAGAAGCACCTGAAGAAGCGTTCCCGCACGATCCGCTACTGCACGGAACTGCCGGCCCGTGATTTCGGTCGTTGGACCCGTTTTGCACGCATCTGCCAGACGCTCTGCCGTCCGCCGTACGCCTGGAACAAGCCGGCGATGCTGGAACTCCGCATCGTCGTGCGCATCCCCGTACGCTTCCGGGATCTCGTCTAGTCTTTTACTTTCAGGCTTTCACAGAGGAAATCGATGATCCGGGCGTCCACCTGCTCGTCGAATTTCCGGGCCCAGAAATGCGGCACCCCCATCAGCAGGTCCTTGTCATCCAGGGTGAAGGTCCACGGATGCCGGATGCTCTTGCCCCGCGTCCAGTCGATGAAACGCATGTTGGCGGTGTTGTGGATGTCCTGGTTCTGGACATGCTCCTGCCCGTCATAAAGTTTTTCCCTGAACGGGGAATTCCAGACTACGGTTGCGAGAAACACTTCGTCCGGGGTATTGGTATGGCGGAACACCTTTTCCAGCCAGGCTTCGCGGGACAGGACATATTCTGCACACGCATGCGTGATACTGAACCATTGGGCGGCGAAATGGAAGTCCACGTCCTGGTTGATCCTGAGGTGCAGGGCCATCAGGATGCCCTTGAAGACGTTGTTCAGCCAGTTGGTCAGGAAGAATCCGGTGCCTTCCGGGAAGAGGGTGTAGTAGCGGAAGCGGCTCTGGGTCGTCGGCTTGAACTGCCAGAAGTTCAGGAATTCCCGGTCCGGATGGGCGTCAAAGAAGCTATGGATCGTATCCTGATCCTTGATCGGGAGATCCATCCCGCTGAGCAGGTGGTAGAAGGCATAGCCGCCGGGCACGGCGGCCTTCAGCAGGGCCAGCTCGGCGCGCATGATGCTGACGCCGCCCCAGTGGACGGCGATGCGGGGCGTAACGAAGTGGAGGCCTGCGTGTCGGACGCAGTCCGAGAAGGCTTCCGGCGCGAAGGGGGCTTTCCGGTCCAGATGAATGTAGATGTCATTCCGCGAGTCGTCCAACAGGGCCAGCAACTTCCGAAGCTGGTCCGGGGCGGTGTGCGCCAGAATGAGGTATGCGTGTCGTTTGTCAGCCATACTACAAATGTAAGCATTTTCTAGCGGACTTTATAACTGAAACTGCCCGGACCGTCAACCGTGAGCTCCACTTCTTTCGTGCAGCCGCGCGTCAGGGGCGGGAGCGGTACCCCGAACGTGCAGACCTGTCCGCGGATGCGGCATTCGAATTCCATCGTGGGCCTCGGAACACCCAGCACGTTCTCAGGCGTATCGTTGGGGTAGCACCACAGCACGGTGCCGGGCGTCTGCGAGAAAAAGCCCACGTCATAGGGGAGCGGCGTCCACGTGCCGTCGATCAGCTCCGCGGGCCGGAATTCCTCCCGGCGGAGGATCTCGGCGGCGGCCGGCATGTCGGTCAGCCGGATACGCGGGTCTTCCAACAGTTCGTAGTCATCCATCGTATTGCTGATCTTCGCCAGGACGACGCGGCAGAGCAGGGGCTCCAGCACGATCTTTCCCGCCTGCTCTTCCGTGCGGACGACACCGCCCAGGATGGGATATTCCGGGTTGTCATCGGCGAAGTCGAAACTGAGCTGCTCCATGGCATCATAGCGCTCCAGGGCCTTCTGGTTGAAGCGGCGCGGGCTGTTCGCGATGCCCACGAGCAGTTTCTCGCCGGGCAGGGTGGGGAGGTTCAGCGTCCCGGACAGGCTGTCCAGCGTCAGCTGGCGCTCCAGGGCGCGCAGGCCCTCCGCGCCATAGACGAACAAGTCCAGCTTCCGGATGGGACGCCCCTCCGACTGCACGCTGATGCGGGTGAGTACAGAGTCGACCGGCTCTGGCTCCGGCGCATCGGGTGCGTCGGGCGTGCCCGGAACGGGGTCCCGCTGGCAGGAACCCAGCAGAGCCGGCAGCATGCACAGGATAAAGATCAAGCAAAATGATAGAAAGGATCCTGCACCGCGCAGAGGGCGCCGATGCCGAAACGGATCCGTGTCCAGGAATGAGTAGGAGCGCTGCCGGCTCCCGGGGTTCGATACATTTTTCATACGGCGGCAAATGTAGACGGAGCCGGGGGAAGCGCCAAGGATCTGTAAGAATTGTCAGCCCTTTTTTGTGATATTTTTCCGTTTTATCCGATCTGAAAAAAATTTCGGCCCGCATTTCCGTGCGGGCCGAAACGGAGAGGCTAACCTCCGAAGTTGTCGTAGAGGACGTTCTCGGGCGGGACGCCGAGCGAGTCCAGCAGGTTGTTGACGGACGACACCATCATCGGCGGGCCGCACATGAAGTACTTGATGTCTTCGGGCGTTTCGTGGTCCTTGAGATAGGTCTCGTACATCACGTTGTGGACGAAGCCCGGCGTGTACTTCACGCCGGCGGCATCCGCTGCCGGGTCCGGACGGTCGAGGGCCAGGTAGAACTTGAAGTTCGGGAACTCCTTCTCGATCTGCGCGAAGTCCTCCAGATAGAAGGCCTCGACGAGGGCGCGGGCGCCATAGAAGAAGCTGACCTTGCGTCCGGTCTTGAGCGTGCGGAAGAGCTCCATGATGTGGCTGCGGAGCGGGGCCATGCCGGCGCCGCCGCCCACGAAGATGTATTCGACGCTGTCCGGATCGTTCTTCGGCAGGAGGAACTCGCCGTAGGGGCCGCTGATCATCACCTTGTCGCCCGGCTTGCGGGAGAAAACGTAGGTGGAGGCGATGCCCGGCGGCACGCCCGGGACAAATTTGAAGACACCCTTCGGCTGCGTGCGGTCGAACGGCGGGGTCGCGATGCGCACGTTGAGCTTAATGATGCCTTTCTCTCCCGGATAGGAGGCCATGGAGTAGGCACGGATGGTCGGGACGGTATTCTTGAATTTGAGGCCGGTGATGCCGTACTTGTCCCAGTCGCCCTTGTAGATGTCGGCCACACCCATGTCGGCGAAGTCGGCCTCGTAGGCGGGGATGTCGATCTGGATGTATTCGCCGCTCTTGAATTCGAGGTTCTCTCCCTCCGGAAGCCGGACGGTGAACTCCTTGATGAAGGTGGCGACGTTCTCGTTGGAGATGACTTCGCACTCGAGTTTCTTGACGGACAGGGCCGACTCGGCCACCTGGATCTTCAGGTTGTCCTTGACCTTGACCTGGCAGCCGAGGCGCCAGCCTTCCTTGATCTGTTTGCGGTTGAAGAAACCGGTCTCGGTCGGGAGAATCTCGCCGCCGCCCTCGAGCACCTGGACCTTGCACTGGCCGCAGTTGGCCTTGCCGCCGCAGGCGGAGGGGAGGAAGATTTTCTGGCCGGCCAGCGTGTTCATGAGCGAATCGCCCGGATTGACCGACAGGGTCGTCTTGCCGTTGTTGATATCGATCTGGATGGTGCCCTTCGGGGTGACGATGCCCTTGATGACGAGCAGGAGGATCACCAGCAGCAGCGTCACGAGGACGATGACTGCGACAGAAGCTAAAATGGTAGGTGTCATGGTGCTTTCCTCCTATAATTGAATACCCATGAATATCATGAACGCCATGCCCATCAGACCCACCGTGATGAAGGTGATGCCGATGCCCTTGAGGGGCGCGGGGACATTGCTGTAGGACATCTTCTCGCGGATGGCTGCCAGGCAGACGATGGCGAGGTACCAGCCGATGCCGGAACCGAGCGCATAGACGACCGGCTCGCCGAGGTTCGGGAAGTCACGCTGCTGCATGAAGAGGGAGCCGCCCAGGATGGAGCAGTTCACCGCGATCAGCGGCAGGAAGATGCCGAGCGAGGCGTACAGCGAGGGGAGGTACTTCTCGACGACCATCTCGACGATCTGCACGAAGGCGGCGATCACCGCGATGAAGACGATGAAACTGAGGAAGCTCAGGTCCACGTCCGCGAACTGGGGGCCGAGCCACTTCAGGGCGCCCGGCTGGAGCACGTAAGTGTTCAGGACCCAGTTGATGGGGAGGGTGAACAGGAGCACGAAGATCACCGCGAGGCCCAGGCCGTTGGCTGTCTTCACATTCTTCGATACCGCCAGGTAGGAGCACATACCCAGGAAGTATGCGAAGATCATGTTGTCAACGAAGATTGACTTGACAAATAAGTTGATGTATTCCATAGGGCTTCGCGATTATTTCTCCTGAAGATCCTTGTCGTAGGCGCGGTGGACCCAGATGATGCATCCGAGCAGGATCAGCGCGAACGGCGGCAGGATCACGAGGTTGTTGGGAACATAGGCGGCGGGCAGGACGCGGAGGCCGAACAGGGTGCCGCTTCCGAGCAGTTCGCGGAAGAAGGCGACGATGACGAGGATCAGGCCGTAGCCCACGCCGTTGGCGAGACCGTCCAGCAGCGAGGGGATGGGTTTGTTGCCGAGGGCGAAGGCCTCGATGCGACCCATCACGATGCAGTTGGTGATGATCAGGCCGATGTACACGGACAGTTGCTTGTCGATGGCGTAGGTGCCCTCGCCGGCCTTGAGAACCTGATCGACGAGGATCACCATGAGGGCCACGACGACGAGCTGCACGATGATGCGCACGCGCATCGGAATGCTGTTTCGGAGCAGCGAGCAGACGAGGCTCGACAGGCCCGTGACGAGGGTCACGGAAATGGCCATCACCAGGGCGCCCTTGAGCTGGACCGTCACGGCCAGCGAGGAGCAGATACCGAGGATCAGAACGGTAATCGGATTACCCTTCAGGATCGGATTCAGAATGGTTTCTTTGAGTTTCTTGTCCATGATTATTCCTCCTCTTCGTTAGGGGTGACGGCTTGCTCTTCGAGCGCACAGGAGCATGCGCCCGTTCCGAGATGATTTTCGTAGGCATTGAACCAGACGTTCAGCGCCTCATTCAGACCCTTGGAGGTCATCGTGGCACCGGTGATGGCGTCCACCGTATTGGCGGCGCCGCTCTGCTCGGCGTTCTTCTCCAAGCGGAAGGCGGGCGTCTCGCCCCATTCGACGGTCTTGCCGGCGAATTTCTCGCGGAACCAGGCTTCGTCCTTGATCTTGGCGCCGAGGCCCGGGGTCTCGGACTCATGGTCGAAATAGGCGCCGGCGATGGTCTTGCCGTCGGGCTGGAAGGCGATATAGCCCCAGACCGGGCCCCAAAGACCGGCTCCGTAGATCGGAATCACGATGACGCCGCTCTTGAAGACGTAGACCGGAAGGGTGGCTTCGCTGCCGTCCTTGATGGCCTTGTTCTGCGGCTTGAGGTTGTCCACCAGCCCGATATTCTTGAGGTCGGTGGACAGGGTGCCGTTCTGCTTGCCGTCCAAACCGATGGTGTAGGCCTGCCCGATGTTGTCGGCGTAGATCTTCAGGATATCGGCGTTCCGGGTGGCGTAGAGTTCGTCCGTGGGCTTGATCTGCGCGGCGGACATCATCTGGCGCAGGGTCTCTGCCTGAGCGTTGGCACTCTGCGCGGGCTTGAGCTTCATGGCCGTGAAAGCCAGGACCGCAGCCACGACTACGACCACGAGCGTGGTGTAGATGATAGTATAGGCGTTGCTATTGGTATTCATACGGCTAAGCGGTTTTGAGTTTCTTTTCCCGGCGGGAGATGTGCGCGCTGATCACGCAGTGGTCGATCAGCGGGGCGAAGACGTTGCAGAGCAGGATGGCGAGCATCATGCCTTCGGCGTAGCCCGGATTGAACAGGCGTACCGTGATGCAGAGGGCGCCGATCAGGAAGCCGTAGATCCACTTGCCGGCCTCGGTCTGGGCGGAGGTCACCGGGTCGGTCGCCATGAAGACGATGCCGAAGGCGAAGCCGCCGTAGAGGAGCTGCATGTAGCAGGGGATGGTGGTGATGCCGGCCAGGTCGCCGATGCCCCCCACGAAGAGGGCGCCCAGCACGCCTGCGCACATGATTTTCCAGCTGGCGATGCCGGTCCACAGGAGGATGGCGGCGCCGAGCAGGATGGCGATCACGGACGTTTCGCCCACGGAGCCCGGGACCGTGCCGATGAAGAGATCCCAGAAACCGGTGCCATACTGGGCGGCGGCGCCGTCCAGCGCGAGCGGCGTGGCGCCGGTGAAGCCGTCCACGAGCTGCTCGGTCGGTTTGTAGTGGATCCAGCAGTTGGAGCCGGACATGTAGTTCGGGTAGGAGAAGAAGAGGAAGGCGCGCGTCAGGATCGCCGGGTTGACGATATTCATGCCCGTGCCGCCGAAGACTTCCTTGCCGAAGATGACCGCGAACGCGACGGCGACCGCGAGCATCCACAGGGGAATGTCCACCGGGACGATGAGGGGGATGAAGAAACCGGTCACGAGGTAGCCTTCGCTCACTTCCTCACCACGGATCTGGCTCGAGGCGAACTCGATGCCGAGACCGACGATGTAGGAGACCAGGTACAGCGGCAGGACCCGGAGGAATCCGTACCACCAGTTGCCCAGGATGTTGAGGGAAGTGTCGCCGATGGCGAGACCGTGCTGATAACCGACGTTCCACATGCCGAAGAGGGCTGCGGGCACGGCGGCGATCACCACGAGGATGAGCAGACGCTTGAGATCGATGGCGTCCCGGACGTGGGAACCTTTCCGGGTGACGGTCCCGGGCACGTGCAGGAATGTCTCAAAAGCATCGACCGAGGAGTGCAGCCAGTAGAGTTTGCCGCCTTTTTCGAAAATAGGATTCATACTTTTAAGCCATTTCCTTGAGCATCAGGTCGATGCCCTGTTCGATCATTGCCTGTATATTATTCTTGCTCGGATCGACGAACTCGCAGGTGGCGAGGTCCTCGGGCAGGACTTCGTAGATGCCGAACTTCTCCATCTTCTCGATTTCGCCGGCCAGGCAGGCCTTGGCGAGGTAGACGGGATAGATGTCCATGGGGAGCACGCGGCCGTAGTAGCCGTCGTTCATCAGGAACGCGCGGGCGCCGCCGTGCAGGTTGGTGCTCATCGCATATTTCTTCTTTTTCGGCATGAGCCAGGAGAAGTAGCTGCGGTCGGCGCTGAACTGGTGGGCGCGGATCGGGTTGATCCAGCCCAGAAGCTCCAGCTCCGTGCCTTCCTCCAGGATCGTGACCTGCGTGTCGAAGTAGCCGAGATAGCCCCCGATGCCCACGGCCTTGCCGCTGAAGGCGTCACCGCTGACGACGCGGAGCTGCTCCGCAGGGGTGTTGCCGTAGAACGCGGCAATCTCCTTCATCGGCATGCCGGGGAGGGTGTCCACGTAAGCAGGCTCCAGGGCCATGGGACCGGTGACGGCGACCTTGCGGCGCACGTCGTACCTGCCCGTGGTGAAGAGCTTGCCGATCGCGACGAGTCCGGCGAGGGAGACCGTCCAGACGGTGTCTTCCTTGCGGATCGGGGCGATGTGGCTGATCTGCACGCCCACGTTGCCGGCGGGATGCGGACCGCGGAAGCGGTTCAGGTCGCAGTGCTGCAGGCCCGCGAAGGGGGACTCTCCGTTGCCGTCGAGGCCGACGTAAACCTTGCCGTCGCTCAGCTTGGAC
>CAJOMY010000055.1 GCA_905235775.1 uncultured Bacteroidales bacterium
GGAAAGCGAGGATGGAAGCCGAGACGCAGGCACATCGGGACGCTCGGCGGCGACTGCAATCGTGGCGATCGCGAGCAACAGCTCGCTCTGCGGGGGTTTCAATGCCAACGTGGTGAAGAAGGCGCTGGAGGCCATCCGTGCCTGTGAGGGAGAGGTGGAGGTCTATCCCATCGGCCGCAAGATGGCGGAGGCCCTGCGCCGCGCCGGTTATCCGGCCGACCGGGACTACAACGATCTGATCGGCCATCCGGCCTTTGACAAATCCGCCGCGCTGGCCCGCTCCCTGGCGGAGCGCTTCGAACGTGGTGAGCTGTCCCGCGTGGTGCTGGTCTACAACCGCTTCGCCTCCGCGTCCCGCCAGGAGCCGGTGGCGGAGACGTGGTTGCCGTTCGGGGAGATCCTTCGCTTCGCTCAGGATGACAGAAATCTGGCGGCGGACGACGTGGAATATATCCTGGAACCCGATGCCGTCACGCTGGTGTCCCGGCTGCTCCCGCAGGTAACGATGCTCAAGTTCCACGCCGCGATCCTGGATTCCGCTGCAGCCGAACAGGCTGCCCGCACGATTGCGATGCAGACCGCGACTGACAACGCCGAGGACCTGCTCGGCGAGCTGACGCTCGAATACAACAAGGGCCGTCAGCAGAAGATTACCGGCGAAATACTTGACCTGATCGGCGGCGCGGCGGAGTAGCCGTCATCCGCTGGGTTCAGGTCTGAGCTCCGGCCGGCTGTCCCAGCGGGCGGACGGAAATTATTTTTCTGACAGGTTTGCAGAAAAACCAATTTCCGCTCCGCCCTTCACAACGCCAACGCACGCCGGCCGGAAAGGTTCTCCTAGAAGGCGTACCCCAGCGAAATCATAAAGGAATTGCCGAGTGTCTTGGAGGCCAGCAGGAAGGCGGCGTCAAGCCTGACGCCGGCGAACTGCACCCCGAGGCCCAGGGACGCATAGGTCGGGAGGGCCTTGGCGGCGTCGCCGTAGTGGAATCCCCCGCGCAGCGACACGATGTCCGCGATGGTGTATTCCAGGCCCAGCCCGGCCATCAGCGCGCCGGCGAAGAGGTAGTCCACCTCGGCGCTGGCCGTGAAGCCGGCGATGGAGTAGGCGGCGCCGGCCTTCGCCAGCATCGGCTGGGCATAGGAAGCACCGCCGTAGCTGATGGAGGAACCGAGGTTGCACACGCCCAGGGCGGCGCTGAAACCGCCGGAGGCATACATCGCCGTGATATCGGCTCCGAACGCCGTTCCTTTCATGTTCTCGCCGATGGACGAGGAGACCATCCGGGCGGCAACGCCCAGCGAAAAGCCGTCCGCGACGGCGTAGGACAGGCCCAGCCCGGCCACGAGATCGCCCGGGGTGAACTGCCCCGCGACCTGACCGCCGGTGGAGGTGATGTCATAGGGCTTGTCACGCAGCATCCGGCCGGAGAGGCCGAGTGCCAGCCTGTCGTTCAATTTATAGAAGGCGCCGAGCCCGATCAGCAAATTGTCGGCCGACTTCGGGGCCCACCTCCCATAGGAGGCGGACACGGAGAACGTCTTGTCCGCGAGGGACATCGCTGCAGCGGCATTATCGATGGCGAAAGCCCCGGCGGGACGGGCTACGGATGCACCGCCCGCAGCCAGCGAGGCCGGATCGGCGCCAATCAGCAGGGACGGGAGCGCCTGGGCGGAGGCCGCCAGCGCGAACGTGGTTGCAAACAGGAGGGTGAAAATCTTCCTCATGACTCTCTCGATTTATTGTTTGACAATCGTGTAGCGGTCTTCGCCGATGCGGACATAGTACACGCCGCCCGGTTGCGCCTTGAAGTCGATGGCCGTCGGCTCAAACGGGTCAAGCGCCAGGCCGCTCTGTTCATAGACCACGGCCCCGGCCTTGTTGGAAATGGTCAGATCGACGGATTTGACCTCTCCGGAGCGCAGCCAGAGCACGTCCTTGACCGGGTTGGGGTAGAGGTCATACGGCCGGGAACCGTCGCGCACCAGCACGCGGAACGACAGGGATGCGGACTCGCCGCGGGCGTCGGAGGCCGTGACGGTGAGGGTGGCAGACCCGGTGGAATGGGCTTGGACCGTGAGCGTCCCTTCGTCAGAGACCGTGCTGTTGACGATGATGCTGGTCGAGGAACTGGAGACCGTGTAGCAGAGCGTCTCGCCATCCTCATCACTGAAATAGTCGGAAAGCGTGAAACTCTTCTGATCGGAGAGGGAGGAGAAATACTGGTCGCCGATGGACCTGGCAACCTGCGGGGCATGGTTGGTCAGGATGGTGTAGCTGAAGGATTGCACGGTAGTGTCGTAGCCGTCGGTGACGGAGAGTGCGCCCGTGTAAGTCCGGCCGGGCTCCGCCTTCAGGGCTTCGACGGCCAGGGTGACCGCCCCGTTGTCCGGAGTGGTGACGAATCCGGGAACGCCCTCCACAACCGTCAGTCCGGGCAGGCCCTGGGTAACCGAACAGGACAATGCGTGCCCGTCGGGGTCGGAATAATAGAAGACCAGCTCCCCGGACGCATGGGCCGCCAGCGTCAGGGAAGTGCCGTCCGCGGCTTCGATGACCGGCTTGCCGTTGGTGCCGGTCTTCACCGTCTGTTCGGCGGAGAGGGCGGAGAAACTGCCCAGCAGATTCTCCGAGCAGATGCGCAGGTGATAGTCCGTCCGGAAGGCCAGGCCCTCCAGGGTGGCGGACAGGGTCGTGCCGGCCGGCTTGCCGCCGCCGAATATGCGCAGCACCTCCACGTCCGCACCCGGCTTGGTCGGATCCAGCGACGAGAGGGATTTCGTGCTGTAGAAGATGTTATAGGCATAGGGGATCTCGCCGCCCTCCGGGGCGGCCGGGACGCTCCAGGTCAGGTCCAGGCAGTTGGACCGCGCCTGGGCAGACAGGTCCATGACCGGGTTCGGCGCCACGTCGGACGTCTCTGCCGTGAGGGCGGCATAAGCGTCAACCAGGCCTGCGCCCAGTTTTGTGGCATAGGAGCCGTTCTCTTCAAGGGCACGCCTGTTGGCGGTGCTCTGAAGCAGATAGATAAGCTTGTCACGGGTGAATCCCTTGCGGCCCACTCCATAGTGCGAGACGAGAAGGGCGGCCACTCCCGTGACGTGCGGGGCAGCCATCGAAGATCCCTGCATGTTGCCGTATTTGTTGTCCGGAAGGGTGGAAAGAATATATACGCTGCGGTTGGCATCGCCGCCGGGGGCGCTGATGTCCACCCACTCGCCGAAGCTCGTGAAATAGGAACGAACGTAGTTGGCGCCGAGGGCAGCAACGGCAAATACGTTGTCTTCCATGGCGGGGTGCTCAATCTCCCGGCCGTCGTTGCCGGCCGCGAAAATAATCAGACCGCCCGCCATCGGGCCGGTCTGGACGCCGTTCTCGTCAAAGCCGGCGTAGGCATTGAAATAGTCGATGGCTTCCATGTAGGACTTGGGCGTGGGCTGCTCGTAGTTGACGAAGCCCCAGCTGCAGTTGATCAGCACCGCACCGTTGTCCGCCGCATAGACGAAGGACGCCGGCGTGAAAGCGCCGTGCTGGCCGTCCAGCGTCTGGGTGCACATGATCCTGACGCCTGATCCGGGCGTGCCGTCACCACCGGCCACGCCGCTGACCCCGATACCGTTGTTGTTGACGGCGGCAATCGTGCCGGCTACATGGGTGCCATGGCCGCCCGGTACAATCTTGCCGACAGTAGTCGTACCGTCGTAAGTCATGAAAGAATAGCCGTAGATATCGTCGATATAACCATTGTTGTCGTCATCCTCTCCGGCCTTGCCGTTCAGCTCAGCCTCGTTCACCCACATATTGGCAGCGAGATCCTCGTGGCCGTAGTCCACTCCGAGGTCGTTGACAGCCACGATCACTTCCGGCTTTCCGGTCTCAATGGTCCAGGCCCTGTAGGCGTTCACGTCACATCCTTCAGACCACTGATCCTTGCCGCCGGGATTGTAGTAATGCCACTGGTCGGGCAGGCGCGGGTCGTTGAAAGGGGGATCCAGGGCCTTGGGGAGCATCCGGGGCACGAACTCGACCACGTCCACGCCTTCAATGGCCAGGGCATCCTGCCCTGCCTTGGTCAGCGGAACCGACTCGTCGAAGCGGATATCGTACCACAGGTGCAGGCCGGCGGCACGATGCCGCTCCTCCCACTTCCCGGCTGGCGGGAAGGTGCGGGTCATGGTATATTCGCCCAGAGCCGCCAGACCCAGGCCACCAGACTTGGTCCGGGATGGTTCCTGCTTGAATTTGACCCGGATATGACCGGGAACGGATCCGGCGGGGACATCTATGGCAGAAGGCTCCGGAAGAGCCCTCTGCTCCGTGACAGGCTCCCGTGCACAGGATGCAGCCATCAGGAGAATCAGGGACAAAAAAGAGGCTATGCGATTCTTCATACTCTACGATACAGAATAAATCAGGGCACCCGATGCCGGGCACCCTGAATTGGAATTTTGCAGACTTAGTTAAGGTCTAACTTGAAGGCGCCATTACGGTTGGCATAGTAGCCGCCGTCATCGTCATAGACGGCAATGCCATCTGTCGGGAAGGTGATGACTTTGTTCACCATCTTACCAGGCGCGAGCATTTGTGCTGCCATTTCGCCATAGCCCCAGTCAACGCCAAGAGAGGTCATATCGAAGACTACGGCATCCGGATCGGAAGCGTCGATCACCCACTTGACACCCAGTCTGTAATCTCCCGGGTCATTGTAAGGGAACACCTCTCCGTAAGGATCAATCAGGCGGAAGACATTGAACCCTTCAGCTTGCTCCACCTCCACTTCATATTCGATGGCAGGAGCACCAAAGAGAGGACCTACGATATCGTCCGTATACTTATGCTTGCCGATGGACACCCATGAGAAGGCCTTGGCGAAAGTTATACTCACCGAAGATATGGCAGTATTGTCGTCGTATGCGTTCTCATCGGCAAAAGTGACAGAGCCCTTGTAACTGGTCCCGACCTCCATGGCAGAAATGTCCAGGACAAGGTCGGTCTTGTACTCACCGGCATTGAAGGTCACGCTGGAAGGGACCTTGATATCCTCGGGCAGGGTACTTTCGATATTGACCGTAAGGGCAGCAGCGGCATTGCTGCGCGCCACAGTGACCGGGAATGTCGTCTGGGCGGCGGATATCTCCGTGTCGTTCACGATGGACTGGGTGAACGAGAGGCCTGTTGCGTTGCCCTCGGACTCATAGACCGTGCCGATATTGTCGGTGTTGCAGGAGACGGCGACAAAGGCAGCCGCACTCAAGACAAGGATGCTTTTAAATATATTTTTCATATCCTTTCTATTTTATTGGTTACTCGGCGACGCGGGAGTCAGGGAAGGATCGTCACCCTCGGTTTCGGTAGCATAGCTGCCGACGGGGTTCTGAACCATGTAGTCGTTGGCCTGCAGTTCCGCCTCCGGAATCGTAAGGACCCAGTCGAAGGACTCAGGATCGTCGACATGCAGGGCGGTGAGCAGGGCGCTGGCGGGATGTCCCATAGCTACCGTACGGACGAAGCCCTGACGCAGACGCTTGATATCATAGACACGGCCGTATTCGCCCCAGAGCTCGATACGACGCTGAAGGATGATCTCCTCGAGGAGGGAACCGGTCTCGTCGGTGGTGAGGGCGCCGAGGGCGCTGCCGCTCAGGAAAGAGCAGTCGTAGTCGGCATCACGGGTACTCATGAGGGCGTTGAGGGCATCTTGGGCCTCGACCTCGTTGCCCAGACGGCATGCGGTCTCGGCGACGATCAGCTGCATCTCCGGAGCGCGCATGAAGATATGGTCGGCACCGGTCTGAGGATCTGAGGCGTCTTTGAAGAGGAACTTGTACTGCTGATAGCCCTTGGTCTTGCCGTCGGCGAGGACCTCATAGCTCCACCAATCGGCGGCGCGCTTGTCGTTATCACCCATCCGGTCGATAAGCCAGGCGCTGGCGCATTTGCGGGATGCGGCGCCGTAACCGCCGAATGCGATATCCATGTGGGCCAGGAACTGAGGGTTCGTGGTGCCCTGGGTGGAGATGATCTCGGCGCCCCAGAGGACGCTCTTGTCCGAAGCATCGTTGTACTTGAAGGCAGGATCATAAGCATAGGTGGCACCCCCTGCCAGCGCAGCCTTGGCGGCATCATGTGCGGATTGGTAGTCCCCCATGTAGAGGGCGATGCGGGCCTTGATGCCGTTGGCGACATACTGGTCGATGTGGGAGACATGCTGCTTCGGCTGGCTCCCGATCAGGGTGATTGCCTGATTGATGTCGGAAATCGCCTGGGCGAACACCTCACGGTTGGTCGAACGAGGCTTCCCGGCAGTGCCGGCGAAGGTAGGCTCCGTGTAGATAGGTATGCTGAGCCGGTCCTCATGCCCGATATAACTGCGGGCAAAGGTCATTGCGCAATAGAAATAGCTCCATGCACGGAGGGCATAGGCGTTGCCTACGATGTAATTGACATCATCGGTTGCTCCTTCCATCTGCGCAGCTGCGTCTATAATGTAGTTGCAGTTGGAAATCAAGGTGTAGTAGTAGTTCCAGCAGTCGTAGGAACGCCAGCTGGACTGCGTATAGCGGGACTTGACGTTGTAGTTGTAGTCATACCAGAACCAGCCGTTTCCGGCGGAAGCCTGGACCATGTCCTCACCCATCAGGTCCGCCATCAGGTTGTAGCCCTGAGGGCCGATGCACTGGTGATAGTTTGCGGTGGTCGTCCAACCCCATTGCCAGAAGGCACGGAACAATCCGTTGAGGGCCATCAGACCGCCTTCGGTATCCGTGAACACGGTGTCACCGGACACGCGATCGGTCGGATTGGTATTGAGGAGTTCTTTGTTGCAAGCCGTGAACGAGAGGGTCGCCAGGGCCATCAAAGCGTAAAATATCTTTTTCATATTCATGTCCTCCTTGAATTAGAAGTTGATATCGAGACCCAGGGAAATGGTCCTGGTCGGAGTGTAAGCCCAGCTGGTGCCACCCGTGATGTTGTACTGCGGGTTGAAGCCGTTCAGCTTGCTGAAGAGGAACAGGTTGTCGCCCGTGGCGAAGACACGCAGGGACTTGATGCCGGCGGCCTTGGTCCACTTTTGCGGAAGGGTGTAGCCCAACTGCACAGACTTGATGGCGAAATAGGAAGCGTCCACGAGCCAGCGGTCTGCGGAGATGTTCTTGGAACCGATCTCAAGGATAGGAACATCCGTGACGTCGCCGGGTTTCTGCCAACGGCGGAGGGCGTGGCTGCTCCAGGTATCACCGGCATAGGTGATCTCCATGGCGCTCGCATACACGCTGTCCCAGGCATACCCGCCGATGGAGAAAGTGGTCAGGAAGCTGAAATCAACAGGGCCGAACTGGAAGTCGGAGCCGAAGGAACCCTGGAATTTGGGCTCGCGGCTGCCGTAGCCGATATACTTGCTGTTGGTCGCCTCGGAGGTGCTGGTGGTCTTGTATTCGTAACCGAAGACCTGCTCGCCCGTCTCCTTGACGGTATTGGGAATGTTGTAGGACTTGGCAACTTCATCCGCATCATAGTTGGCGTTGCTCTGGTCCTGAGTCACTTCCTTGTAGGCCCAGTAGAGCTGGCGGCCCGTGGCGGGATCGACACCTGCGCTGCGGGAGACATACCAGGAGTAGATCGGAAGGCCTTCCTGGATGATCTGGCTGCCGGACGTGATGCGCGGGGACTCACCGGTCAGGGCGAGAACCTTGTTGCGGTTGAAGTAGCCCATGAGGGTGCTGCTGGCACGTACATTGCCGTGACGGAGCCAGTTCACGCGGATGGTGGCCTCGAAACCGCTGTTGAGCATGGAACCGACGTTGGCGTTATAGCCGCCGAAACCGGTCGAAAGCGCCATCGGGTAGCTGAGGAGCATGTTGGAGGTCTTGCTGTTGTAGTACTCAAACGTAACGTTGAGGAGCTGCTTGAAGAGCGTGGCTTCGATGCCGGCGTTCCAGGTGCCCTTCTTCTCCCAGGAGACTTTCGGGTTGGCCAGAGAAGAAACGATGGCGCCGGAGTTGTTGGCGTTCGGCCAGGTCAGGTCATAGAAGGACTGCCAGGCATAGTAGGAACCGATGGAGTCGTTGCCCAGTTCACCATAGCTCAGGCGGGCGGTCAGGTTGTCAACCCAGGTTGCATTGCGCATGAAGTTCTCCTGAGAGATGCGCCAGGAAGCACCGACGGACCAGAACTGACCCCAGCGGTTGGGCTCATAGAAGCGGGAAGAACCATCCGTACGCCAGGTCGCTTCGAGATAGTACCTGTCTTTGTAGTCAGCGGCCAGACGGCCGAACCAGGACTCGATGCGGTAGTAATCGGAATAGGAGTTGGCGTCGATGTTACCGGAAGCCGGGGCGATTTCGAGGATGCCCGGATAGACTTGGGTGCGCTCGGCGTAGAGATACTTGTAGTTGTAGTTGTAGAACTCGTGACCGGCCTGGGCAAGCACGTGGAAGTCGTTGAACGTCCGGTCGTACTTGAGAATCTGGTTCCAGGTGTAGGAGAAGGTCCGGGTGCTGTACTTGTCAACCTCGCCGCCGGTGGACGTGCCGTCACCGTGGTAAGGGTTGTAGTAGGAGGTGATGTAGCGGCCGGTGATGTCGGCACCGAAATTGGTGCTCAGGCTCAGGCCCTTGAAGATGCCCATCACATCCTTGTCGCCGCCCAGGGAGGCAAAGGCGCGAAGGCTGGTGTTGTCGCGCAGCGTCTCGTACTGGTTGTCATAAAGGTCGCCCACCGCGTTGAAACGGGAAGCTTTCGGACGGCCGTTCATACCATAGTCATACTGCTTGTTGCCGAACTCGTCGACAATGTCCTTACCGTTGTCATCCTTGAGATAGACGGGATAGATCGGAGCCATGAACTGGGCCGTGTACCAGGCGTTGCCCGTTTGGGTGCTGGAGTACTGGGAGCTGTTCTGGGTCGTGTAAGCATAGCTGGCGCTGGCGCCGGCGTTGAACCAGTCCGTGATCTCGTGATCGACATTGGCGCGGATGGAGTAGCGCTTGAAGGCGGTGGTGATCAGGACACCCTTGTCGTCCAGATAGCCGAAGGAGAAAGCATACTTGGTCCTGCGGTCACCGCCGCTCACGCCGAGCTGATACTCCTGCCGGATGGCCTGCTTGTTGGTCAGGATGTCCATCCAGTTCTCGTTCCACACAGAATTGGCATCGGAGCGGATCTTACCGGTAGCAGGATCGATGAGGGTATCCCAGGTGTAGTTCTTGTACGGGTTGTAGAACTCGCCGCCCAGGCTGGCGCCCAGGCTGGCGGAAGCCATCTGGCGGGCCTTCTCGTCAGACTGGCCGTTGTTGAGAACGTAGCCATTCTTGAGGGCTTCCCAGCTCAGTTCGACAAACTCGTCCTGGCTGACCATGTCATACTGCGGGAGAGAACGGGACTGCCAGCCAACCGTCGCCTTGAAGTTGACGTTGGCACGGCCCTCGGAACCACGCCGGGTGGTGATCATGATGACGCCGTTGGCGGCGCGGGCACCATACAGGGCGGAGGCGGAGGCGTCCTTGAGGACGGTCATCGTCTCGATATCATTCGGATTGATGGAAGCGATGTTGCCGTCGAAAGGAATGCCGTCCACGACATAGAGCGGGCTGCTGGAAGCGTTGATGGAGCCGGTACCGCGAATCTGGATGGAGGCGCCGTCACCCGGCTGTCCGGATCCGGAGGTGGTGGTGATACCGGCGACCATGCCTTCCAGGGCCTTGGATACATTGGCGACCGTACGCTTCTGGAGACTCTCGCTCTTGATCGTTCCGGCGGAACCGGTGAAGGAAGACTTCTTGGCGGTACCGTAGGCGACAACAATTGACTCGTCGAGAGATTCGGCATCGGGATCAAGCAAGATGTTGACCACGCTGCGCCCGTTGATGGCCTCGTCCACGAGAACGTAACCGACGGCGGTAAACTCAATCGTCCCGTTGGCCGGTGCATTGATTGAATAAGCGCCGTTCGCGTCGGTGGAAGTTCCAATCATCGTACCTTTGACCACGACGGATGCAAAGGGGATGCCTTCCCCTGTCGCAGAATCCTTGACCGTACCCGTCACACGCATGTTCTGGGCGTTGACGGCGACTGCCAGGAGCACGAACAGGGCGCTGAAGAACAGTTTTGCTTTTTTCATAAGCAGATTCATTTGATTAAACAATAAACTATACTAACCTGTTTTGTTTCCTGTTTTGCGAGCCCAAATTAACGAGGGTTTA
>CAJOMY010000056.1 GCA_905235775.1 uncultured Bacteroidales bacterium
CAGGCGGCCGAATTCGCCTTTGCCGGGGACATCCACGGCATTGAAGACCTGCAGGTCGGGATGGAACTGCCGGGCATCGTCACAAACATCACCAATTTCGGCGCTTTCGTGGACATCGGCATCCACGACAACGGCCTCGTGCACGTCTCACAGATGGGCCCGCGCGGCACCGATCCCGCCAGGGTCGTCAAGCTCCACCAGCAGGTCCGTGTCGCCGTCACGGCCGTCGACCTCGACCGCGGCCGCATCTCGCTAAGATTGTTGAAATAAAAATATATGCCTATCTTTGCAGACTTTTTAGTATTCGGAATGAAAGTACTGTTTGTCTGCAATAATGCCTATAACCAGGGGAACGGCTTGAGCGTTTCCGTCCACAATACCCTGCGAAAACTCCGGGAGCACGGCGTGGATGCCCGTCTGATGGCTGTCCGCAACCCTGATCCCGACGGCCCGCAGCCCGATTTCCCGCTGGAACATTATGAGTTCCCGATCGTGGAGCCCCTGATCTATTCCAACGGCTTCGGCTTTGCCAGGAACGACCGCGCCCTGTTCGACAAGGCCGTAGCATGGGCCGACATCATCCATTTCGAGGAAGCGTTTCCGCTGGAATATCTCGTCTGCAAGGCCGCCCGGAGGATGGGGAAGGCCTGCACCGGCACCTTCCACCTCTACCCCCACAACATCACGGCGAATCTCGGCCTGCCGAAGAAGAACCTGATCAATCCGCTGCTGCTGCTCAACTGGAAGAGCATGGTGTTCCAATATTGCTCGGACATCCAGTGCCCGACGGCGGTGGTGCGGGACTATCTTCAGCAGCATGGATTCAAGGCCCGCCTGCATGTGATTTCCAACGGCATCGACATCCCCGCGGAGCCTGTCCGCGTGGCGAATGTGCCGGCGGACGGCGTGGTGGACATCCTCTGCATCGGCCGTCTGGCCAATGAGAAGTCGCAGAAAACGCTCATGGAGGCGATGCGCTACAGCCGTCACGCCGACCGGATCCGGCTGGTGTTCGCGGGCAACGGCCCCAAGTCCAAGTCGTACCGGAAAACGGCGGAGCGCCTGTACCGGGAGGGCATCCTGAAGATTCCGGCTTCGTTCGGCTTCTACACGCACGACGAGTTGTGTGAACTGGCCCGAAAAGCCTATCTCTACATCCACTGCGCCTGGGTGGAGGTCGAGGGTCTTTCCTGCCTGGAGGCCCTGCGTGAAGGTGTCGTGCCCGTGATTGCAGCGGGCGATCTGATCGGCACCTCCGTCTTCGCCCTGGGCCCCGAGAGCCTCTACCCCGTCCGCGACAGCCGCGCGCTCGCCGAGCGGATCGACTGGTGGATCGAACATCCCGCGCAGCGCAACGAGATGGCGCAACGCTACGCCGACTCCGCCAGGAACTACGACATCGAAAAATCCATCGAAGCCCTGATCGGCATGTACCGGCAGGCGTTGGAAGGAACGGGGAAATGAGACGCTTCCTGGTTCTTCTCCTGCTGGCTGGCGGACTCTGTTCCTGCGCTACCGGACGGTATGGGCGCGGGGCCGAGAGCCGGGACATCGAGGCCCTGCCCGGCTTCGAAGGCATCATCGAGGCCGTGGAATACCCCAGCGGCGAGAAGCAGCTGAGCGAGCGGCGCATGATCGTCTATCTGCCGAAGGATTACTACCGGGACACGCTCCGGCGCTATCCGGTGCTGTATCTCTTCCATGGCGCCCGGGGCAACGAAAAGACCTGGATCGACAGCGCGAACGTCTTTCACCGGCTGGATTCGCTGCGCGCGGACGGAAAGGCGAACGATTTCATTCTGGTCATGCCCAACATGAACCGCTACTTCAGCGACAAGGAATACAACAACGGCCACGCCCTGCGGGCCATGCGCTCCTTCTGGCTGCAGAACGGCGAGATGGAGCGGCATTTCGCCCAGGACGTCGTGCGCTTCACGGACCAGCGCTACCGGACGGTTGCGGAGAAGTCCGGCCGGGCCATCGCCGGCATGTCCAACGGCGGCCTGCAGGCACTCTACCTGTCGGCCACGTATCCGCAGGCCTTCGGCTACGTCGGGCTCTTTTCCCCTTACGCCGAGCCCACTTTCGCCGCCCAGTACCACCGGGACATCTACGGCAGCCTCTGGGGCAAGATGGAAGACCAGTTCGCCGATCCCCCGGCGTTCTACGGCATCTACATCGGCAAGACAGACTTTTTCCATCCGCACATCCGACTCTTCGAGCGGAAAATGACCCGCAAGGGCTATCCCCACGAACTGATCCTGGCTGAGGGCGGCCATGAATGGTACAACTGGATCGACTTCTACGACGACTTCGTCCAGCGGGTTTTCCAGTAGGAATTCCGAAATATGTTAGGAAAACTCCGAAAAATATTAGGAGTTTCGGAAATTGTTGCTATCTTTGCAGTGAAAAAAGTATTTCCATGCGAGCGAAACTCACTGCAAAAGAAGAGGAAATCATGCAGATCGTCTGGGCGAACGGCGATCTGTTCATCCGCGACATCGTGGCCCGGATCCCGGATCCGAAGCCCTCATACAACACCGTAGCGACGCAGGTTAAATTCCTGGAAGACAAGGGATTTCTGAAGCGCAAGCCTATGGCGAACAGCTTCTGCTACTCCCCCGCCATCTCCGAGAAGGAGTACCGCGGCAGCACGGTCGGCGAACTCGTTGCGCGCTATTATGACAATTCGTACGCCATGCTCGTGTCCCAGTTTGTCGAAGACGACAAGATGGACCTCGAGGAGCTGAAGCAACTGATTGCAACCATCGAAAACAAGCAGAAATGACACCAGCCCTCCTTTATGTTGCGCGCGCGAGCCTGTATCTCGCCATCTTCTACGCCTTCTACCTGCTGGTGATGCGGCGCACGTCGCTCTTCCGCTTCAACCGCGCGGCGCTGCTGCTTGGCACGGGGCTCTGCCACCTGCTGCCGCTGCTGCGCCTGCGCACCGTCATCGTACCGGAATCCATCTCCGTCGGCCTGCCTACCCTGGTCGCCGGGGAGCCGGTCGGAACCTCCGCGCCGCCGTTCCCCTGGCTCACGGTACTCTATTTCGCGGGCATCGCCGCGGTCCTGCTGCTCTGCCTGCTGTCCGTCCTGCGGACGCTGCACCTGATCCGCCAGGGCACGCCGGAGCCCTGCGAGGGCTGCCGCCTGACGCTCGTGGACCGCGAGGTCCCCTCCTTCAGCTGGGGCCGCCAGGTCGTGATGAGCCGCACGGACTATGAGAAATACCCCGCCATCCTGGCGCACGAGCAGCAGCACATCCGCTGCCGCCACTCGCTGGACGTGCTGCTGAGCACGGCCGTCTGCGCCCTGCACTGGTTCAACCCGCTGGTGTGGATCGCCCGCGCGGAGCTCAAGCTCCTGCACGAATACGAGGCCGACGAAAGCCTCATCCGACAAGGCATCGATGCTACCCAATACCAACTCCTCCTGGTGCGGAAAGCCGTGGGAGAGCAGCGCTTCTCCCTGGCCAACGGCTTCAACCACGCCAAACTCAAACAAAGAATTGCCATGATGCACAAAAATCCCACTTCCGGATGGATGCGCCTCGCCTACGCCGCGCTCCTCCCCTTGCTCGCAGGGACCATGTTCCTGTGCAACCCCGCCCGGGCGGAAATCCGCCCCGTCTCCTCCGAAACGGCCACCGTTGCAGAAATGCCGGCCATCGCCGAAACACCGACAGTCCAGAACCCGCCAGCAGGCGCCCGGACCTTTGATTTCGCCCTCATCGAAGACAAGCCGACCTTCCAGGGCGGCGATGCGCAGGCCTTCTCCAAATGGGTTTCCTCACAGCTGGTTTATCCGGAAGAAGAGAAAAAAGCCGGACACCAGGGCAGCGTGATGCTGCAGTTCGTCATCAACCCGGACGGCTCCGTCAGCGACACCCAAGTTATTCGCAGCTCCGGTTACGAAGCGCTGGACGCAGAAGCCGTCCGCGTCATTTCCTCCTCTCCGAAGTGGGAGCCCAGTCTCAAGGACGGCAAACCCGTCAAGATCACCTTCCAGTTCCCGGTTATTTTCCAGGTGCGTTGATTTATGAGAACAAAGATTCTGGCGACAGCGATGGCAGGGGGCTTCCTGCTCATGCAGGCCCTGCTCTGCGCCCAGGACCTGACGGCCGTGCGGGAGCTCAAACAGCTCTGGAAATACGACGAGGCGACAGCCCTGCTTTCGGAAATGATCCGGGAGCAGGGGCCGCAGCCGGCGCTGCTGGAAGAGCTGGCGGACTGCCATTACCAGAGCGGGAATACCGCCGGGGCGCTGGAGCAATACTCGATGCTCTCCGAGTTGATGCCGGACAAACTGCTTTACAAACTCCGCCTGATGAGCCTGCTGTACCGCGGCAAGCAGTACGAGCCGGTCATTGGCCTCGGACGCGAGGTCCTGCAGCGGGACAGCATCACCCAGGTGCTTTCGCTGGTCGGCGACGCTTTCAACCAGCTGGAGCGGCGCGATTCCGCCGAGTGGTACTACCGCCGGGCGCTCTCGCGCCGGGCGCACAATGAGCCGGTACTCAACAGGCTCTGCGGTATCCTGCTGGGCTGGCAGCAATACGACGAGGTCCTTTCGCTGACAGATGCGTTCCTCGCTGAAGAGCCGGACAACCTGACCATCCTGCCCGTCAACGGCATCGCGCATTTCGCGAAGGAGCAGTTCGACGAAGCGGAGGCCGATTTCAACCGGATGCACAAGCTCGGCGACGACGGCTATGCCGTCCATTATTATCTGGGCCAATGCGCCCAGCAATTCGGCAGGACCTGGGCGGCAGAGCAGGAGTTCGAACTGGCCTGGCAGCGGGACTCGACGGACATCGGCTTGGCCATCACCATCGGCAAGTTGTTGGGAGAGCTGATCAAGCCGGGATGGGAGGAATGGTACGACAAGGCCATCGCACGGCTTCAGCCCGATTCGAAAACTCTCGCCGCAGCACACCAGAACTACGCCCTGACGGCCTATAAAAGCGGCCGCTGGGACCTGTGCATCGAGCAATACAAGAAGATGCTGGAATATAGCCCGCAGCATTATTCCGCCTACTATATTATTGCGCAATGCTACGAATCCAAGCGGAACTACAAGACGGCCCTCGCCTGGTACAAGAAAGCCCAGGGCGCCTTCTCCCCCGGCTCTCGCGGCCGCGAGATCGCCGACAGCGGCGTGGAGCGGATGACCGCTGAACTCTTTATGGCAGAATAACGGGACGGCGACGGAGTCTTCCAGACGGGGCGGACGGAAATTATTTTTCGGACAAGTTTGCCGAAAAACCAATTTCCGCTCCGCTATCCGTCGCCGTCAGATTCTATTTCTAGAGTCAATACAGATGGTGACGGGACCGTCGTTGACCAGGGCGACCTGCATATTCGCACCGAATTCGCCGGTGCCTACCGGACGGCCGATGGCTTCCGCAAGTGCCTGACAGAAAGACTTATACAAGGGAATAGCGATTTCGTGACCGGCCGCTCCGATATAGGACGGCCGGTTGCCTTTCTTGGTGGAGGCCATCAAGGTGAATTGGCTGACCACCAACGCCTCGCCGCCGACCTCCACGACGCTCCGGTTCATCACGCCGGCCTCATCGTCGAAGATCCGCAGGCCGGCGACCTTGCGCACCAGCCAGTCGATGTCCTCCGGTCCGTCGTCCGGGCCGATGCCCAGCAGGACCAGCAGCCCCTTCCCGATGGAAGACCGGACCTGGCCGCCGATCATAACCGATGCCTCCGTTACCCGTTGAATTACTACACGCATATTGCAAATATACAGAAAAAACGCCGGCAGACGGAGTCTTCCAGACGGGGCGGACAGAAATTATTTTTCGGGCAAGTTTGCCGAAAAACCAATTTCCGCTCCGCTATCCGTTGTCGGCGGGAATCAGTCTTCAGAAGCAATTTCTTTCAGTTCGGCACGGTAGGCCATCAGCAGGCGGGACTTGGAGATGAAGCCCAGGTACTTGCGGTCGTCGTCCACGACCGGAAGGCGCCACGCGCCGGTGCGGTCGAACTTCGCCATCACCGACTCCATCTTCTCCCCGGCGTAGATATAATCCGGCGCCGACTCCATGATGTTATACACATGCCAGCTGTCGTACTTGGAGGGGTCCAGGAGGGGCTTTCGCGCCGTGGCGACGTCGATCATCCCCTGGAAACGGCCCTGTGAATCGATGACCGGCAGCACGGCCGCATCCGTGTCCGCCACGACGGAAGCCAGTTCCCGCAGCGTCGCGTCGATCTGCACCCGGGGATACTTGTCCCGGATCAGGTCGTCGAGCCGCATCAGCGTCAGCACGGCCTGGTCGTTGTCGTGCGTGAGCAGGTCGCCGCTCTGCGCGATGCGCTTGGTGTAGATGGAATACTTCTCGAAAATGCGGACGGTGCCGAAGGCGACCGTGGAAGTGAGGATCAGCGGAATCAGCAGTTCATAGCCGCCGGATATCTCGGCGATGAGGAAGATGGCCGTCATCGGCGCCTGCATCACCCCGGCCATCAGCGCAGCCATGCCCACGAGCACGAAGTTCTGCTCGGGGACGCTGAAACCCAGCAGGTTGATGCAGCGGGCGATCACGAAGCCCAGGATGGCTCCCGCGAAGAGGGTCGGGCCGAAAGTGCCGCCGACTCCCCCGCCGGCATTGGTCGCCGTCATGGCGAACACCTTCAGGAAGAATATCAACGCAAAGCAGAGCGGCACGCCCCATTTCCAGTTCAGCAGGAAAGAGAGCACGCTGCGGCCTTCCAGGTCCCATTCCTGCCCATTCAGCAGGGCGCCGACCGAATCATAGCCCTCGCCGTAGAGCGGCGGGAACAGGAAAATCAGCAGACCCAGCGCCAGGGCGCAGATCGCCCAGCGGAGATACGGGCTGGACAGTTTGCCGATCTTGTCCTCCAGAAAGAGCGTCGTGCGCATGAAATAGAGCGAGCCGAAACCGCCCACCACGCCCAGGATGATGTAGAAAGGGATATTCGCCATGGAGAAAGGCGTCAGCGAGCAGGCGAACACCGGGGTCTGTCCCCGGAAAATATAAGACACCACCGTCGCGGAAATCGTGGAGAACAGCAGCGGCAGCAGGGACATCATGGAGACATTGAAGAGCAGTATCTCCAGGGTGAAAAGCACCCCTGCCAGCGGCGCCTTGAAGATGCCGGCGATGGCGCCGGCGGCGCCACAACCCAGCAGGAGCGTGATATTGCGGTACGACAGGCCGAACACCCGGCCCAGGTTGGATCCGATGGCGGCACCCGTATAGACAATCGGCGCCTCGGCCCCCACGGAGCCGCCGAAACCGATGGTGATGCTGGAAGTCAGCATCGAGGACCAGGTGTTGTGGGGCTTGATCTTGGATTCGTTGCGGGACACGGCCAGCAGGACCTGGGTCACGCCGTGTCCGATATTGTCCCGGACCAGATAGCGCACGAGCAGCAGGGAGAGGAGCATGCCGATGCCCGGAAGCACGAGATATTGCCAGGCGTAGACGGCATGGAATCCGTCGTTGAGCAGCCGCTTGATGACATGGATGGCTCCGTCCAGAACGACGGCGGCGCACCCGGAGAGCACGCCGACCAACAGACTGAGCAACAGGATCTTGCTACGTTCGCTGATATGAATCCCAGGCCCCTTCACCATCAGGCGTCGGCGCCGTCGTCTTCTCCGCCGTACTGGGAAATATTGTCATCCGGCAGGGTATCTCCTTCGCTTTCAGCAGGGGCGGAGGTGCCGGCCACGGACTCGACTTCAGCCTCTTCCTCACCTTCGAGCCAACGCTCGATGTCATCGGGATTGTCGATCTGGACCTTGATCTTGACCAGGTAAAGGTCTTCCGGAAGTTCAATCAGGACGGCATAGAAAGGGGTGCCGTCCGGCTTCGTATATTTGTTGAGATCAGGGAGATAGTCATTGAAACCCTTCGGGTACTTTTCCGCGAATGCGGCCGCAAGTTCGGGAGACATGTTCTCGTAGCTGATGATGTGTCGCTTCTTGTTATCCTGTGCCATATGGAAGGTTTGGTTTTATGTCTGCAAGTATAATTACTTTTTCTTAAAAAAAAGCGCTTTCTGCTGCTTTTTTTTCAACAGGTCTGTTTCCGTCCAGACCGGCTTCATCGTCCGGGGGTCCAGGCCGCTCCAGAACATCACCGAGGAGGTGGTCATCGGCGTGGGCATGAAGTCCTGCACCTGCTCCATCCAGATGCCCTCCAGGCAGGGATTGGCCGCGAGACGGCGCATGTCCTCCAGCCGGCAGCCCGGATGCGAGGAGATAAAATACGGGACCAGGCCGGTGTGCGTGCCGTTCTCGCGGTTGATCTGGTCGAATTCTTTCCGCAGGCGCTCGAAGAGCCGGAAGGAGGGCTTGCCCATGTAGTAAAGGACCGAGTCCTCCGTATGTTCCGGGGCCACCTTGAGCCGGCCGGAGGTGTGCCTGAGCATCAGGTCGCGCAGGTAGGGCTTGCCCGTCTCGTCGAGAAAGCCTTTCTCGTCCAGGAAAAGGTCATAGCGGACGCCGCTGCTGACATAGGCATGGCGAACGCCCTTGACGGCGTCCACGGCGCGGTACAGCTCCAGCAGGCGCTCGTGGGAGCGGTCGAGGTTCGGGCAGGCTTTCGGGAAGAGGCAGGACTGGCGGCGGCATTTCGCACACAGGTCCTGGTTGCGGCCGCACATCCCGTACATGTTGGCCGACGGGGCGCCGAGGTCCGAGATGTTGCCGTGGAATTCGGGCATGGCCACCAGCCGGCGCACTTCGTCGAGGATGGAACGCTCGCTGCGCGACTGGATGAACTTGCCCTGGTGGGCGGCGATCGTGCAGAAGTTGCAGCCGCCGAAGCAGCCCCGGTGGGTGATGATCGAATCTTTGATCATGTCGTAGGCCGGGATGCGCTTGCCCTTGTAGCGCGGGTGCGGCAGTTTGGTGAACGGGAGGTCCCAGCAGGCATCCATCTCTTCTGTCGTCGCGGGCGGATACATCGGGTTCACCTGCACGTATCCTTCCCCCACCGGCTCAATCAAAGTCCTGGGGTGCAGGACATTGGCCTGGATCTCGATCTCCCGGAAATTCTCCGCGAACGCCCGCTTGTCCCGGCAGCACTCTTCGTACGAATGGAGCGCCAACGGTTCTTCGGCCCGGCAGGGCTGCACCCGTTCAGGCAAGGGAACGTCCTCGCTCCGCTGCGGAAATGCCTGCCCGGTCCGTTGATCAGCAGCCGTCGGTGAAGCGGAACTGATGGCGACCTTTCCTGTGCGGTAGAACGCGATCTGGGGGATTTTTTCGATCTGGCGGAGGTTGCGGCCGGCTTCGATGGCTTTCGTCAGTTCCAGCATCGGACGCTCGCCCATCCCGTAGCAGAGCCAGTCGGCGCCGCTGTCTACCAGGATCGAGGGCATCAGGCGGTCGTCCCAATAGTCATAGTGCGTGAGGCGGCGCAGGGAGGCCTCGACACCCCCGATGACGACGGGCACGTCCGGCCAGAGCTGCTTGAGAATCTTCGTATAGACGGTCACTGCGCGGTCCGGCCGCTGCCCCGCCCTGCCTTCCGGCGTATAGGCGTCGTCGTGGCGCAGGCGCTTGGCGGCGGTATAGTGGTTGACCATCGAGTCCATCGCGCCGGAATTGACCGCGAAATACAGCCGGGGCGCGCCCAGCTTGCGGAAATCCCGCAGGTCGTCCCGCCAGTTCGGCTGGGGCACGACAGCGACGCGGTATCCGGCTTTCTCCAGGTAGCGCGCGATGCAGGCCGTACCGAAACTGGGATGGTCCACGAATGCGTCGCCGGTGAAGAAGATGACGTCGATCCAGTCCCAGCCCAGCTGCTGCACCTCCTTGGCGGAGGTCGGAATATTACATTCGTTCCGGTAAGTCAATGCCCAGGATCTTCATGCCGCGCCGCAGGACGCTTGCGAGCGTGGAGATCAGCTCCAGACGCATCTTCAGGACCTCCCGGTCCGGCTCCTTGAGGATCGGCGTGTCGTGGTAGTACTGGTTGAACTCCTTGGCCAGATCGTAGCAGTAGTTGGCGATGACGGCGGGCGAAAGGGCCGCGGCCGCCTCCCCCACTTTCTGCGGATAGGCGCCGAGGATCTTGACGAGACGGATCTCCTTGGGACTCAGCTCCACCTTCGGATCCAGCGCCGCACGGAGGTCCTGCTCCGCCGCCTTGCGGAGGATCGAGCAGATGCGCGCGTGCGTGTAT
>CAJOMY010000057.1 GCA_905235775.1 uncultured Bacteroidales bacterium
GCACTACAAATTTAAGCTTTTATTCCGACATTCGCAAACAATTACACAATAATTTTACTATAAATCAACAAATTAGCAGAAGTCGCTATGCAGCATAACTGTCCTGTATAATTCTGTTAATTTCGTCTTCCAGCATGATGGTCAATACAACTAATACCACACAATATAATTCTCGTTCCGATAGGATTTCCGATGGACGTCCGCGCAGAAGTAGGTCTGCGCGCCGCTCTCGTCCCGGTACCAGCCGAAGGAGGAGTGACTTCCCACCAGATAGATCGCATTGTCCACGCCCAGGTCCACGAGCGCCTGGGCGAAGTCATGCATCGACTCGTCGGTCTCGCTGACCGCCACGAAAATCTGCCCGGCGCGGTCGCAGAGGGCTTTGCGCATCGTTTTGTTCTTGATCTCGCTCTCTTCCAGGACGCCGTTCCTGACCAGGGAGTATTGCCGGAAGAAATAACCGCCCTTCTCGACCGCCTCCTCGAACAGGGAAGAGTTTTCCTCCACGCCGACCGTGACCGTCCCGTCGATGATGGCGCAGAATCCGTCTTTGGACTTCCCGCGGGCGAGAAGATCGCCCTTCAGGACAAAGGATCCCAGAATCTCCCGGTTGTCAGCCCGGATGTCCGCGGCCTGGAAGGCCAGGACCGCTTTCCGGACCTGCTGGTCGGGAACCCCGACCGTGAGGACGGGGGGCTGGGTGTTGTGCGGAATATAGACGGACAGGACGACGTCGTTGATGGTGGTGTCCAGCTTCTCGGCGAAGGGTGCCGTCAGGCTGTCGACGCTCCTGCCCAGCGGCTTGGGGGAGGGCCTTGTGGCCGCCGGGGACGGGACGGGGTCGAAGAGCCCGTCGCCCTTCGGGGGGATTTCCCCTTTCGGCCGGAAGAGCCAGATGGCAAGGCCGGCCATCAGGACAAGGACAACACTCACCAGGGCCATCCACCAGCCCCGGCTGCCGGACTCCCGGGTGGAGCTGGACTTGGCGCCTCGTCTTGGCCCGATCACCCGGAATTCATCGTCCCGTATTTCATTTAACTTTGCCATCTGAGATGATTGCTTCAAGATATGCTTTCAGTTTGATCAGCACCTCCCGGGAGGCGGACAGGCTATGGTAACACCCCTTGCAGTCGGAAAGGACCACCGTCTGTCGCGCCACATCGACGCTGAAGACATAGTCCGTATTGACGATGAGCCCCCGCCCCAGGCGGACGAAGTTGTTGCCGCCCTCTTCCAGCTGGTCCCCGATCAGATCCTCGATCTGGCCGAGCTGCAGGGAGACCATCGTCTTGCGGCCGTCCAGGGTTACGACATCGGAGTAGTTCCCGTCGGCGGAGATGTACACCAGCCGGTCAGCGGGAATGCACAGCAGTTCTGTGCCCTTCGATATGATGATCTTGTCGTTCAAGAGATGCCAAAGCTGTACAAAGATAGTTTTTTCTGCCGAGCTTTCCGAAAGGGCCGGGCCGGAATGTACGAAATGCAAAAATACTGTATGAATCCTTGCTGCGCGCCCGATTCCGTACGGCCGGCTTCGAGTCCGTACACAGGTGGGCGCAAACGCTTGATTGTTTGCGGAATAAAATGGAAATTCGCCCTCAAAAGCAAACTGCCATGAACTATAATGTGCCTGTTGTAAGCCTGCTGGCGCTGGCCCTGATCCTGCCCGGCTGTGCCGGGAAGAAACCGTCTGCGCCCGCCCCGGAGCCGCGGGACGGGGAGAATGCTGTCTATTACTGGAAGACGCGCTTCGACCTGGATGATTCTGACATGTCGTTCTTGAAGGAGAATGACATTAAAAGGATCTATCTCCGATATTTCGATGTGGATTATGAGAAGAATCCCGTCACCCTCGAGGAGGGGATCGTCCCGGTCGGGACCGTCTCCTTTGTCTCGGAACGTCCGACGGGGGTGGAGATCGTGCCGACCGTGTTCATCACGGTCAGCGCGCTGACATATATCCGGGTCCACGACCTCGTCCGGGATGCTGCCGGGAAGATGGTGCAGCGCTTGCTCAATATGAGCTCCTACAACGAGACCGGTCCGGTCCGGGAGGTCCAGCTCGACTGCGACTGGACGGAGAGCACGCAGGAGACCTATTTCGCCCTTTGCCGTGCCGTCAGGGAAGTCCTGAAGGGTGAGAACGCCATCCTGAGCTCCACGATAAGGCTGCATCAGCTGCGCCTGCCGGCGCCTCCGGTGGACAGGGGCGTGCTGATGCTCTACAACACAGGCGCGATGCGGGATCCTTCGGAGAAGAACTCCATCCTCGATGCCGGGAGCGTGAAGCTTTACCTCACGGGCGAGCCTGTACGGTATGCGCTTCCGCTGGATTTCGCCTATCCCACGTACAGCTGGGGCCTGTGGTTCCGCGGGAACGAATTCAAGGGCATCCTGCACCGCAATGATTATTCCGACGGGAGCCGATATGCCGATGCCGGAGGCGAGGGCTCGTTCCGCGTCAGCAAGGAGCACATGCTTGAGGGGCACCATCTGATCCCCGGGGACCTGATCCGCCTGGAGACTTCGGAGATGCAGGCGATCCGGGAAACGGCCTCGCTGGTCTCGGCCGCATTCCCGGGAGCGCACAGCAATATCATTTATCACCTCGACAGCGAGAACTTCAGACACTACACCCAGGATGAAATCACGGATATTTATCATTACTAGCGCGATGCTGCTCACCTGCTCGGTGAGGACGCCGGCGTGCGGCCCCTGGTACTATGACCCTCAGACCTACCTGATGTACAGGCCCTGTCCGGCCTCTTCCGAAGCGGCGGAATTCAATCCCGGCGCGAGGGAGAACTGCCTCCTCTGGCAGCGGCAGTGCAGGACTTCGGCGCCCGTCGATGACATCTACCGGATCGTCTATAAAACCCCTCTGGAGGATCTGCAGGCCCTGCTTGACCATACCCCGGCGGGAAGGAACCTGTCCCGGTCCAATGCCTTCGCGCGGGTCCTCTGGAACGATCGGGAAGCCGCCGAGATGCTCACTCTCGCCAAGGAATGCGAGATCGCCCGTTCGGAATTGAATTCTCCCTGGTATTATCCGGCGTCGAAGAATGAACGTCCTCTCGTGCTTGACCAGGTCGCGGACAAGGCAGGGGAGTACCAGGGTGAACGGTTCCGGAACAGATATGCCCTTCAGCGGGTAAGGGCGCTCTTCGCCTTGAGGGACTACGACGAATGCATCAACTTCTGGAATGATGTGTCGGTGCTCCTGCAGGAAGATGTCATCAAAAAGATGGCGGAGCGTTACATCGCCGGTGCCTATTTCAGGGTAGGGGAGGTCGGGACGGCGAGGGATTATTACCTCCGGCTGGGCGATGTCGATGGACTGTATTTCTGCTTCCGGGACGGTCAGGCCTCTTGGGAGGAGGTTTTGTACAGCTATGCGCCCGACTGCCCGGCGCTGCGTGAGTGGATGGGCTCCCGGATCAAACAGGAAGAGGCCCTGTTCTATGACACCAATGATGATTATTGGAAGTCTGGAAGCGTGCCTGCTGAGGACAATGGAAAATGCATAGACCTTGCCCGTTTCTGCGAACGGGTGGCCGGCGAGGGGAGGGTCAAGGACCCTGATTTCTGGTACTACTCGCAGGCTTATCTGCTGTTCTTGACAGGCAGGGCTGGCGAAGCGTATTCCGTTCTGTCCAAGGCGCTTGCCAGCGACGGCTCGCAAGAAGTCAAGGACAACGCCCGGGTATTCAGGCTTTATCTCGACTCCGTCCTGAAGCCCTGGAGCCCGAGTTACGAAGCCGAGATGATAGAAGGGCTGAAATGGCTGGATGGGATGATCGTGGGTCACCTGGACGAAGCCCGTATGGAAACGGTGGAGAGTGGCGTGTACAAGATGGGGATCAACCTGAGCTTTTATTACTGGAACGACATGATGAGAAAGATCGTCCTCTCGTCCATCGTCCCGAAGCTCCTGGAGAACCATCGCGAGACGAGCGCCATCCGTTTCGCCAATATGGCGGACAACCGGCTGCTGGGCCTGGTCGGAAAGTCTAGGGTGTGTTATCTCGACAAGGACGGTAAGCTGGTCGAAACGGTGTTGACAATGAATCAATTGCGCACGGGGGACCTGTTCAACGAACACGACTACAGCAATGCCCTCTTTGAGTTGGCGGATACGCTTGATGTCGTTCATCTGGAGCGGTACGTGACTTCTTTAGGGCAGCCCGGCTCCAGGGAAGAGAAGTTCCTTGACGACAGGGGATATACCGACAAGGCTTTCTTCCGGGAGATCATAGGGACGAAGCATATCCGTGAAATGCAGTACAAAGAAGCCGTCGAGTGGCTGTCTTTGCTTCCTAAAGGATACCAGAAAAGGATCAATACCTATAAGACCGGAAACCTGTCCCGGGACCCGTTCGCCCAGTCCAGGCAGAAGCTGAAGATCACCTCAGACTATAAGCTGAACTTCGCCCGGAAGATGACGGAACTCGAGGCGGCCATTGCAACCGGGACGGATGGAGCGGAGAGGGCCAGGAAGACGGCAATGTATGCCACGGGGATGAGAAACTCCGTCACAATGTGCTGGGGGATGTCCTTCTACAGGAAATCCGCGGCCGATACCGATACCGACTATTTCGGTCCGACCTGTTTTTCGAGAAAGCGGGACGCTGTGCTCTCCCGCTCGGAGGCGCTCTTCGATCAGGCCATCCGCGACTGTCCGGACAGGGAGACCGCCGCTGCGATCCTTTATTCGCTGGGCAATATGAAGACCGTGGCGGAACAATACCCGCAGACCGTGTCAGCGGGTATCATTCAGGGGTCATGCGACAAGCTCGTTGATTATCATCTTGAAAAGCGGAATCATTATGTGGAGGGCTATGGAAACGGACCCTACGAATTTGAGAGAAAAGCGGCAACCACAATGAGAAATCATTGAATCGGGAGAAATCCAGCTCATGTGCCTTTGGGGGCGCTCCAGCTGGATTTCTCTTCCGCAAAACGGCCTTTTCCTGTTACGGATGGCATTCCCGGCGGCGGATCTGCGGAGCAGGAATTGGTTTTCCGGCAAACCTGTCCGGAAAATAAATCCTTTCCGCCCCGCCGCCGTCAACGGCTCTCTGGACATGTAAGTGCCATCGTGTTGACTATCAGTTCAATACGAAAATTAACCTGCTTGAAACCAAGCAGGTTAATTCTAATAAAATCAAGTCAACCAATAACTTACAAATTGCAAGAGCTGCGGCGGACCGGCGGAGTTGCAGGGGCCAGGCGGCTCCGCCTATTTCATCCAGCGGTCGAGCCAGTCGAAGAAGGTGCGGTGCCAGTAGAGGGCGTTCTGCGGCTGGAGGACCCAATGGGTCTCTTCGGGGAAGATCACCAGCTTGGAGGGGACGCCCATCATCTGGGCGGCGTTGAAGGCCGCCATGCCCTGCTCGTAGGGGATGCGGAAGTCCATCATGCCGTGGATGCAGAGGATGGGGGTGTGCCACTTCGTGACCATCGAGGAAGGGGAACTGGCGTAGTGGCGCTGGGCCTTGGGGGTGCTGGCATACGGGGCGCCGGCCTGCTGCATGCCGCCGAAGGTGATCCCGTCGCCCGCAGGGCCCGTCTTGCCGCTCTCGTAGGCGTATTCCCTCAGGCCGCCGTTGTCCCAGTTGGCGAACCACATCTCCTCGGTGGTGTACCAGAGCTGCTTCTCGTCGAAGATGCCGGCGTGTGCGATGAAACAGTCGTACAGGTCGCCGTGCAGGCCTTCCAGCATATAGGCGGAGTAGCCGCCGTAGGACGCGCCCACGCAGGCGAGCTTGTCCACGTAGGGCTGGCTCTTGATCCAGCGGCCGGCGCTCAGGTAGTCCTGCATGTTGAGCCCGGGGTAGTCGCCGGAGATCTGCTCCTTCCAGGCCTGGCCGAAGGCGGTGGTGCCGCGGCGGTTCGGCAGGATGACGATATAGCCCTGCTGGGCCATCAGGCGGTAGCACCAGCGGTAGCTCCAGTCCTGGGAATTGGTTCCCTGGGGGCCTCCGAGCACGATTTCGATGGCGGGGTAGGTCTTGGACGGATCGAACTGCGGGGGATAGAGCACCCAGCAGAGCATCTGCTGGCGGTCCACCGTCTCCACGAACACGCGCTCGTCCTTGACGTCGGACAGCTGGCCGATGATGTGCTGGTTCTCGTCCGTGAGCTGGGCGAAGGTCACCCCCGATGCGGTAATCTTCACGGAGACCAGCTCCGTGGGGAACTTCAGGCAGTAGTAGGATGCCAGCAGCTCCACGCCGTCCGGGCGGTCGAGCACGGCGAAGGGGGAGAAGAAGTCAAAATTCCAGTCCGGGGCGGTGATGCGTTGCACGTCGCCCGTCAGGTCGGCGCAAAAGAGCGCCTGGATGCCTTCGCCCACGAGGGCGTTGAAGAAGAGCTCGTCCGCGTGCCAGATGAGCCCGGCCACGTCGTGGTCGAAATCCGGCGTCAGCTCGCGTACGTTGCCCGCCTTCAGGCCGAAACTTTGGCCATCCGCCGGCTCTTCGTCCCACTGCACGTCGCAGACGAACAGCCGCTGGCGGTCCGCCTCATAGCCGTCGCGCGCCATGGAGATCCAGGCGATGTGCCGGCCGTCCGGACTCCAGACGGGGTCGGTGTCATAGCCGCCGTCCGTCTTGACGTCGAGGGTCGCACCGGTGAGGATGTCGTAGATATAGATGCCCGTATTGGTGCTGAAGGCGTACTGCTTGCCGGTCTTCTTCCGGCAGGAATAGACGATATGGCGGCTGTCCGGGGCCCAGTCCAGCTGCTCCGCGCCGCCGAAGGGCTCGGTGGGCAGCTCGAAAAGATTGCCCGTCCCGAGGATGTCCACGGAGTTCTCCGGGGTGATCATCTTCTTGCCGAGCGGAGCCACGTAGCTGCGCGGGACCTCGGTCACCCAGTGGTCCCAGTGGCGGTACATCAGGTCCTCGGTGGAGTAGGCCTGCGCCTTGTCGAGATCCTCATAGCGGTCGGCGGGCTGCTGCAGGGCCGTGTTCTTGATGCTGCTCACATAGATGACCTGCTGCTGGTCGGGGGAGAGCTTGAAGTCGCTGATGCCGCCCGGGACATCGCTCAGCTGCACGCGCTTGCCAAGCTGGTTGCCCTTCAGGGCGGCCTTCCAGAGCTGTCCGCCCTGCAGGAAATAGATGCTCTTGCCGTCCAGCGACCAGCGGGCGCCGCTGACGCTCTTGGCGTAGCGCGTCAGCTGGACCTTGCCGCTGCCGTCCGGATTGCACAGGAACAGGTTGCGGCAGCTCCGGTTGTCCTCCACGGAAGTATAGGAGACGCCGTAGAGGATGCGGGAACCGTCAGGGGAGAGCTGGGGATCGGACAGGCGGCCGAGCGCGAGCAGCGTCTCGGGGGTCATCACGCCGTTTTCGACAGGGATATCGGACGGGCCGACATAGCCGACGTCCTCTTTCTGAGTGCAACTGATAGCCATAGACAGACAGAATAATGATGCGATCAATACTTTTTTCATGATATTTTGCTGTAGTCTTTGATTTCGTATTTGTCCTTGCGCAATTCGCGTACCAGCAGGGCGTTCTGCGGCGCTTCGAGCAGCGGGTCCTCCTCCAGGATCCGGTTGGCATAGGCGCGGGCCTCGGCGAGCAGGGCGCCGTCCCTGGCCAGGGATGCGATGTTGAGGCTGATCGGCAGGCCGCTCTGCTGCGTGCCTTCCAGGTCGCCGGGCCCGCGCATCTTCATGTCCTGTTCGGCGATTTCGAATCCGTCCTCGGTGGCGCACATCAGGTCCAGGCGCTCCTGGGCTTCCTTGGAAGTCTTGACGTCCTTGACCAGGATGCAGTAGGACTTCTCGGCGCCCCGCCCCACGCGGCCGCGCAGCTGGTGGAGCTGGCTCAGACCGAAGCGCTGGGCGCTCTCGATCACCATCACGGAGGCGTTGGGTACGTCCACGCCCACTTCAATCACGGTCGTGGACACGAGGATGTGGGCCCGGCCGGCCACGAAGGCGGCCATGTTGAAATTCTTCTCCTCACTGCTCTGCTGCCCGTGGACGATGGCGACCTTGTAGTCCGGCAGCGGGAAGGCCCGGACGATCTCCTCGTAGCCCTTCTCCAGGTTCTGCAGGTCCATCTTCTCGCTCTCGAAGATCAGCGGGAAGACCACGAAGACCTGCCGCCCGCGGGCGATCTCCTCCCGCAGGAACTTGTACATCGCCGCGCGGCGGTTCTGCCCGATGCACATCGTCTGCACGGGCTTGCGCCCCGGGGGCATCTCGTCGATCACCGACACGTCCAGGTCGCCGTACAGGGTCATCGCCAGGGTCCTGGGTATCGGCGTCGCCGTCATTACCAGCACGTGCGGGGGCACGCGGTCGGTGTCGTCGGAGGCCCTCCCCCTGAAAACGATTGCTACTTGAAATCAAAATCTCTTCATAAAAATCATCATGTTGTCTTTTTATATTCTTGGGGTGGCCACGGTTTTCTGGGGGAGACCTCCGCCGACAATTTCGACCGAAGGCCCTTTCCTCCAGAGTTTCGACCGCTGGTCCACGCCGAAGCGGTGCTGCTCGTCGATGACGGCGAGGCCGAGCCGGTGGAAGACGACATTGTCCTCCAGCAGGGCGTGCGTACCTACGAGGATACCGAGCGAACCGTCCTCCAGGGCGGCGTGGATGCCGCGCCGCTCCTTCTGCGTCGTGCTGCCGGTCAGCAGCGCGCACTGTACGGAAGTGGGCTTCAGATACTTCTGGATATTGGCGTAGTGCTGCTGGGCAAGCACTTCGGTCGGCGCCATGATGCAGGCCTGGAAGCCGTTGCCGATGGCCATCAGGCAGCTCAGAACTGCCACCATCGTCTTGCCGGAACCCACGTCGCCCTGCAGCAGGCGGTTCATCTGGCGGCCGCTGGTGAGGTCTGCACGGATCTCCTTGATCACGCGCTGCTGGGCACCGGTCAGGGCGTAGGGGAGTGCGTTGTAGCAGGCGTGGAAGTTCGGCCCCACCTTGGGCATCGGAAGGCCGCGCTCGCCGCGCGAACGGACGTATTTCTGCTTGAGCAGCGACAGCTGCAGAAAGAAGAGTTCCTCGAACTTGAGGCGGTACGTCGCCTTCTGGAGGGCATAGGAGTCCTTCGGGAAATGGATGTTCTTGAGTGCGTACGGCAACGACACAAGTCCCCGCTCCCGCAGCACATACTCCGGGAGCGTCTCCTGAATCTCCGGCAGGCAGAGCGACAGGGCGGCCGACTGGAGCTTGCACATCACCTTCCCGGTGATCCCGCCCGTCTTGAGCTTCTCCGTACTCGGGTAGACGCCCGTCAGAACACCCTGCGACAGGACGCCGTCCTGCGGTACGTCCACCTCCGGATGAACCATGTTGAGGCGCCCGCCGAACGCCTGCGGCTTGCCGAAGAACAGGAACTTGCTCCCGGGTGGGTACGAGCCGCTGGTAGTTCCAGCGGACACCCTTGAAAAACACCATTTCCATGCGCCCGGAGGCGTCTTCCACAATCACGGACAGGCGCTTGACGGCGCCCCAGTGGATGGGATCCGTCTCCTGCGGGACGATGGCGCTGTTCGGCCCGTAGAGCGTGCGCGACACCACGGTGGCCTGCAGCTGGACGGACGCGAGGTCGGGCGCGACTTCGGCGATGGGCGTGATGCCGCTGCGGTCGATGTAACGGAACGGATAGAGGTGGATCAGGTCCGAGAGCGTCTCAAGGCCCAGTTCCCGCTGCAGCAGGACGGCCCGTTTGGGCCCCACCCCGCTGAGATACTGAATGCTCGTATCCAGTTCCTTTGCCATACTCGCAAATATACAAAAAAGCGGCAATATCCTGCCGCTTTTTATGGATCAGCGTCCGCCTCCGCCGAAACCGCCTCCACTGAAGCCGCCGCCTCCGCCGAAGGAGGTATGGCCGCCAAAGCCGCCGGCCGACGAAGAGGAACTCGCCGAGGTGGCGTTGGTAATGGCCCGGGACAGGACATCCGTCGAGCGAAGGACGGAGTTGAGGGTGGTATAGTCATAGACGAGGGCCTGTTCGAAGAGCACCGGGTCGATGTCCTTGATCTGTTTCGCTACCTGGGTGGCGACACCCAGCAGGGCTCCGAGGACCAGGTACTCCCGCCAGAGCTTCACTTCCAGGGCTTCCCGCTCGCCGGTCAGCGTAAAGTCATTCAGGAATTTCCTGAACCCCATCAAATTGCGGGCTTCCTGCTGGCCGGAAGGCGTATATCTTCGTCCCTGCATCCACCCCTTGGTGCTGAGCCGGCTGCCGCCGGCTGTGTTGATGTCCTTCGTCCACTTGATCAGGCGGCTGCCGTGTCGCCTGGACCAGGAGGAGAACTCCTTGTCCTGCAGGATATGGTCGCTTCCGGAGGCTTCGTACATCATGTTCCACAGATCGGCGGCCAACGGATCTTCGCCAGCGTCGGGCGTGCTGCCAAAGGCCATCTCCACGCGGCCGCGGGCGTCCTTGGAGACGCTCAGGTTGCCCTTGTAGATCATCCGGAGGATCTGTGCGGAGGCCAGGGCGTTTTTCTTGCGGTCCTCGCCCAGGCGGGTGAGGGTGTAGTCCGCAGCGAGCAGGTCGCCTTCGAAGGGGATGTCGCGGCACCAGAGGATATCCTTGTCCTTGACGCCGAGGATCTGCCTGCGCTCCCGGCGCCGGGCCCAGCCGGCCATGCAGAAGAAGCCCAGGACGGCGGCGATCATGCCCAGGAGGACGGACAGGGCGGAGCCGTCATCGTCATCCCCGAAATCGGCGCCTTCCATCGCGCGGTCCAGCGCGGCCTGAAAATCGCGTTCTTCCACAGCGGGGGAGTCGAAAATCCCCTTGTCGAAGCGCAGCAGGGCGATCACCGAGCTGTTACGACCGAAAGCTTCCGAGGATTCGAAGACCACCCGGCCGTCCTCGAAAGCGGCCGTGCCGTGGAAACCGAAGCCCCAGATGCGGGTGTTGGTGGTGTCCAGGGCCGTTTGCAAGGAGGCCGCGTCCGTCCCGACGGTCACACGCACGTGGCGGGGCGGTGCGGCAAGTCCGGGGTTGACCAGCTGCATGTGGAACATGTCGTAGTCGTTCAGGGTCTTGACGGCATTGGTCATGTCGTAGGAGACGTGGAAGACGTGGCGCCCGTATTCGCCGATGCCCCAGCAGAGCTCGACGCCGTCGTGCTTGTGCACGATGCCGCTCTTGCCGGTCTTCTGCCTGCGGTTGAGGTCCACGTCCCATTCGCCCGCGTCCGTGAAGGGCCGGGCGCCGTTGTAGGCTTCGTCCCGGACCCGGAGGTTCCGGACTTCGATGTCGCCGAGATTCTCCCGGGGGAGATACCATTCCGTGATGCCGTCACCGGTGTCCACGTCCCAGACCTCGATGATCTCGGCCACCCCCCGGGAAGTGAGCGTGACCGTGATGTCCAGGTCATAGACCTTCTGCTCGTCGGCAAAGGCGGCAAAGGCCGAGACCCATGCCGCCAGCAAGGTGATCCAGCGTTTCATCCTTATACCTTGAGGGAAGGCATGGACGCCTTCTTGTCCTCGATCTTGAGGTATTCGCGGGTTTTGAAACCGAAGAGGGACGCCACGATGGAGTCGGGAATCTGGCGGATGAGCTTGTTGTACTTGGTGGCGGTGTCGTTGAACACCATCTTGCTGGTACGCACCATGTCGGTGTATTTGTCGACGGCGTCCATCGCCTTGCCGTAGTTCTCGTTGGCCTTGATGTCCGGGTACTGCTCGACCACGACGCTGAGGCGGCTCGCCACCTGGCCCATCAGATCTTCCTGGGCATCCGCTTCCCCGGCGGTGCTGCTGGCGTCGATCGGGCGGCGCTGGGCGATCACGTCGCGCAGCGTGTTGTATTCGTGTTCGTTGTAGGACTTGATGAGCTCGACCATGCCGGAAAGGGCGTCCCAGCGGCTTTCCTGCTGGACGCCGATGGTGCTCATGGCGTTCTGGCAAAGTTCATCCTGGCCGACCAGTTTGCGCTGGACGGAAATCACCCACAGGACAAGGAGGGCGATGACAGCAATGACAATGATAAGGGTCATAATGTTCGAAAATAAATAAAGTTTAATTGAAGACCTAAAGATAGGAATAAAAACAAAAAAAACCGCCCCGTCGGGAGCGGTTTTTTATTATACCTGGTTGCACCTGGCAGTCGGAGCGAAGCGACCGGAGGAGTCTGAGGGGTTCTCCCCCGCAGCCATCGGGGCCTTCGTCCCGGCTGTAAGGCGCGGAGAGCCTTACAGCTGCGGGCCGGCGGAGACGAGCGCCTTGCCGGCATCGTTGGACTCGTACTTGTGGAAGTTCTTGATGAAACGTCCGGCGAGATCCTTGGCCTTCTCGTCCCAGACCTTCGCGTCGGCGTAGGTGTCGCGCGGGTCGAGGATGCCGGTGTCGACACCCTTGAGAGAGGTGGGAACTTCGAAGTTGAAGTAAGGGATCTGCTTGGTCGGAGCCTTGTCGATGCTGCCGTCGAGGATGGCGTCGATGATGCCGCGCGTGTCACGGATGGAAATGCGCTTGCCGGTGCCGTTCCAGCCGGTGTTCACGAGGTAAGCCTTGGCGCCGCTCTGCTCCATGCGCTTGACGAGCTCCTCGGCGTACTTGGTCGGGTGCAGCTCCAGGAAGGCCTGGCCGAAGCAGGCGGAGAAGGTCGGCGTAGGCTCGGTGATGCCGCGCTCGGTGCCCGCGAGCTTGGCGGTGAAGCCGCTCAGGAAGTAGTACTTGGTCTGCTCCGGGGTGAGGATGCTCACCGGAGGCAGCACGCCGAACGCGTCGGCGGACAGGAAGATGACCTGCTTGGCGGCGGGACCCTGGGAGAGCGGACGGACGATCTTGTCGATGTGGTAGATCGGATAGCTCACGCGGGTGTTCTCGGTGACGCTCTTGTCGTTGAAGTCAATCTTGCCCTCAGCGTCGACGGTCACGTTCTCGAGGAGCGCGTCGCGGCGGATGGCGTTGTAGATATCGGGCTCGGACTCCTTGTCCAGCTTGATGACCTTGGCATAGCAGCCGCCTTCGAAGTTGAAGACGCCCTCGTCGTCCCAGCCGTGCTCGTCATCGCCGATGAGCAGGCGCTTCGGGTCGGTGGAGAGGGTGGTCTTGCCGGTGCCGGACAGACCGAAGAAGATGGCGGTGTTCTCACCGTTCATGTCGGTGTTGGCGGAGCAGTGCATGGCGGCGATGCCCTTGAGCGGGAGGAAGTAGTTCATCATGGAGAACATGCCCTTCTTCATCTCACCGCCGTACCAGGTGTTGAGGATGACCTGCTCCTTGCTGGTCACGTTGAAGGCGACGCAGGTGTCGGAGCGGAGTCCGAGTTCCTCGTAGTTCTCCACGCGGGCCTTGGCGGCGCAATAGACCACGAAGTCAGGCTCCTGGTCGAATTCGGCCTGGTTCTGCGGACGGATGAACATGTTGGTCACGAAGTGGGCCTGCCAGGCGACCTCCATCACGAAGCGGATCTTCATGCGGGTGTCCTTGTGGGTGCCGCAGAAGCCGTCCACGACGAAGAGGCGCTTGCCGCTGAGCTGCTTGATTGCAAGGTTCTTGACCTCCTTCCAGACCTTCTCGGACATCTCGTGGTTGTCGTTCGGATACTCCGGGGTGTTCCACCACACGGTGTCCTTGGAGTTCTTGTCCATCACGATGTACTTGTCCTTGGGGGAACGTCCGGTGTAGACGCCGGTCATCACGTTGATGGCGCCGAGCTCGGTCACCTGTCCTTTGTCATAGCCCTCCAGCCCGGGCTTGGTCTCCTCGTTGTAGAGAACTTCGTAAGTCGGATTGTAGAGGATCTCGGTCACTCCCTTGATGCCGTACTTGCTTAAATCGATCTTAGGCATAGATGTTACGTTTAAAGATTTATTTTGAATAACTAGTATCTTCGATACTGGAAAATCGGACAAATATAATGTTTTTTCCGTATTTTTGCAAGGTATGGAAGCGCTGGAGATCCTGAAACGCCACTGGGGCCATGAATCCTTCCGCCCGATGCAGCGGGAAATCATTTCCGCCGCGGCGGACGGCCGCGACGTGCTGGCCATCCTGCCCACGGGCGGCGGCAAATCCGTCTGTTTCCAGGTTCCGGCCCTGATGCGGGAGGGGATTGCGCTGGTGGTCACCCCGCTGATCGCCCTGATGGACGACCAGGTGCAGAACCTGGAGGCACGGGGCATCCGCGCCCTGTCCGTCCACGCCGGCATGGATCGGCGGGAAGTGGAGCTGGCGCTGAACAATGCCGCCTATGGCGATTTCAAGTTCCTGTACGTCTCGCCCGAGCGGCTGGGCACGGCGCTGTTCCGCTCCTGGCTGCCGCTGCTGCCGATCAGCTTCATCGTCGTCGACGAGGCGCACTGTATCTCGCAGTGGGGCTATGACTTTCGTCCGGACTACCTGGCCATCAGCGAATTGCGAAAGGTCGTGGATGCGCCGGTCATTGCCCTGACGGCGACGGCGACCCCCCGCGTGGCGGAGGACATCATGGACAAGCTCGCCTTCCGGGAGCGGCTGCTGCTGCGCAGCGGTTTCGAGCGGCCGAACCTGTCGTATATCGTGCGGCGGTGCGAAGACAAGAGCGGCCGCCTGCTGGACATCTGCCGCTCGGTGGAGGGTTCCGGCATCGTGTATATGCGGCATCGGCGGCGCTGCGAGGAGACGGCCGCCTTTCTGGCGGCGAACGGTGTAGTCGCATCCTATTATCATGCAGGCCTGGGCGGCGGGACGCGCGCGGAGCGCCAGGAAGCCTGGCGGCGGGGCGAAATCCGCGTGATGGTGTGCACCAATGCCTTCGGCATGGGCATCGACAAGCCCGACGTGCGCTTCGTCGTGCACACGGGCCTGCCCGAAAGTCCGGAATCCTACTTTCAGGAAGCGGGGCGCGCGGGGCGCGACGGTCTTCCTTCCTACGCCGTGTTGCTCTGGAACGCCACGGACGTGCGCCGGCTGCAGCAGCTCCAGGCGGTGTCCTTCCCGTCGCTGGAGTACATCGACGACATCTACCAGAAGCTGCACATCTTCTTCGGGATTCCGTACGAAACGGGTGCCGGCCGCCAGTTGAAATTCGACCTGGACGCCTTCGCAAAGCATTTCCGCCTGGAGCGCGCCCCCGTTCACTACGCCCTCAAATACCTTGAGCGCGCCGGGCACATCAGCTTCTCGGAGGACGTGGAGATCGCCACGCAGGTGGGCATCCTGGCGGACCGCAACGCCCTGTACGACATTGATTTGCCGGAGCCGGCCATGGTCACGCTGCTGGAAGTGCTGATGCGCCGCTACAGCGGCATCTTCTCCTGGCCCGTCCCCATCCGCGAGGAGCCCGTGGCCGCGGCCTGCGGCCTGACGGTCCCGCAGCTCCGTCAGCTGCTCTACCGGACGGCGCTGGAACACGTGATCAAGTACATCCCCGGCGACCGCTGCAGCGTGGTCTTCCTGCACCACAACCGGCTGACCCCCGGCAACGTCGACCTGCAGGAACGGAAATATGCCTTCCTGCTCGACAACGCGCGGGCCCGCGCCGACGCCATGGTCGAATATGCCTCCGGCACGGAGGAATGCCGCTCGCGCTGGCTGCTCCGCTACTTCGGCCAGGAGGAGACGGAGGACTGCGGCAGCTGCGACGTCTGCCGCGCCCGCCGGAGCGCCCCGTCCGCCGCCGATCCCGCCGTCCGCCGGCGCATGCTGGACGAGGGGGAGTTGTAATTTGCCGTCTTTGGCTATCAGGAATCACCCAAAATGCAAGTTTTTCCGCGGAGGCGTTTGGCTTTTCCGCGGAAAATAGCGTATTTTTGAAGTATGAAAAGAATCCTCACTATCCTTGCATGCCTGGCGGGCGCCATGTCCCTTCAGGCGCAGCCCGCCGGCGGTTTCGGCGGCTTCCAGATGCCCAAGGTCGACGTGCACTGCTCCGAGCAGTTCAAGGACATCGACTATGCGGGCGACGACCAGGTCTGCCACAAGCTGGATGTCTATCTGCCCCGTATGCAGAAGGCTTCCTATCCGGTCGTGGTCCACATCTACGGCAGCGCCTGGTATTCCAACAATTCCAAGGGCATGGCCGACCTCGGCACCATTGTGAACGCCCTGCTGGACGCCGGTTACGCCGTCGTGACCCCGAACCACCGTTCTTCCGCCGACGCCAAGTTCCCGGCCCAGATCCAGGACATCAAGGGCGTCATCCGCTGGGTGCGCGCCCACGCCGCGGAATACCGTTTCGACACGTCCTTCGTGGCGACCTCCGGCTTCTCGTCCGGCGGCCACCTCGCTTCCCTGGCTGCGACGAGCGGCGGGGTGAAGGAGCTGGAAGGCAATGTGGGCGGCAACCTCGAGTTCAGCAGCAGCGTGAATGCGGCCGCTGACTGGTCCGGCCCCGTGGACCTCAACTACATGAGTTGCGGCGGCTCCGTCGACAGCTGGAACCACGCCCCCGAGGAGGCCGTGATGGGCTTCCCCTTCGCCGGCAACGAGGATCGTTTCAAGGCGCTGAACGCCACCAGCTACATCGACCCGTCCGACCCGCCCGTGATCATCTTCCACGGCACGGCCGACAACGTGGTTCCTCCCTGCCAGGCCCCGCACTTCCATGAGCTGCTAGACAAGGACGGCATCCGTACCGAGCTGTACATGGTGGACGGCGGCGGCCACGGCTTCAACATGTACACGGAGTTCACCCTCCGCTCCATGACCAATTTCTTCGACAAGGTCCGCTTCGAGAGGGGCGGCAGCTTCGTGACCGGCACCAATCCGGTGATTACCAACCAGTTCTCAGCCGACCCGTCCGCCCACGTCTTTGGCGGACGCCTGTACCTCTACCCGTCGCATGACATCCCGACCGTCAAGTACCAGGGCGAGCAGCCGTGGTTCTGCATGTCCGACTACCATGTCTATTCGACCGACGACCTGACGCACTGGACCGACCACGGCAACATCGTGGACCAGAAGGACGTGCCCTGGGGCAATCCGACGGCCAACTCGATGTGGGCGCCGGACTGCGTGGAGAAGGACGGCAAGTACTATTTCTACTTCCCGAATGCGCCGCAGCGCGGCCGGGGCTTCGGTTTCGGCATCGGCGTGGCCGTCGCTGACGATCCGGCCGGTCCCTTCACCATCCAGGAGAACACGGTCCAGGGCACCGGCGGCATCGACCCCTGCGCCTTCAAGGATGACGACGGCACCGTCTACCTGATCTGGTCCGGCATGGGCCTGCGCGGCGGCAAGCTCGCGGACAGCATGAACGCCATCGAGGGTACTGCCGTCCGCCTGGACGAGACCTTCCCGAAGGGTCAGACCGAGGGCCCGTTCCTGTTCAAGCGTAACGGCAAGTACTACCTGACCTACCCGTGGGTGCGCCTCGAAGGCGGCACCGAGACCCTCTGCTATGCCATGTCCGACAACCCGCTCGGCCCTTATGAGTGGAAGGGCGTCTTCATGGAGGAGTCCCCGGTCGGCTGCTGGACCAACCACCATTCTTTCGTGGAGTTCAAGGGCGAGTGGTACCTGTTCTACCACCACAACGACTTCAGCCCGGCCTTCGACAAGAACCGCTCGGTGCGCGTGGACAAGGTGTCCTTCCGGGAGGACGGCACCATCATCCCCGTGGTCCCGACCTGGCGCGGCGTGGGCTATTTCCGGGCTTCCGACGAGTTGAACATCGACCGCTACAGCGAGTGCGTCGGCGCCAAGATCGACTTCCTCGACGAGTACAACTATTTCGCCGGCTGGAAGACCCGCTTCACGCAGCCGTACGACCGCGTGCGCTTCAACGAGGTGGATTTCGGCGCCAAGGCTCCGAAGACCATCGTCCTGCGCGCCCGCAGCGAAGCCGGTGCCGTGCTGAACATTACCGTGGGCGAGGGCAAGCCGGTGAAATACACGATTCCGGCCTGCGCCGACTGGACCGAGGTGGTCCTCCCGGCCAAGCAAGGCAAGGCTACCGGCATGCAGGATATCACGACCGAGCTCGCCTCCGGCGCCTGCGAAGTGGACTGGATCTCCTTCCGGTAATCGTCATCCCCGACCTTTTGCTTATACCTCCTCGACGCCATTATCAGGGTCGGATACCGTGTCAATAGCATTCGGACCACCCAGTTCCGCCAGTGGTACACATCTTCGGGTCGTGGATGATTATTATCGGGAGCCCCGGGAGGTGTCCGGAGAGTCGCTGATAATCAGCGGCGGTTATTTCCTCTTCAGGACAAGTACGCCGGCGGAGAGGGCAGGCAGTTCCAGCTGCACGGATTCTCCCTGCGGGGTCACGACGCGCTTCTGCCGCGTGACGGCGTGAGGGGCCTCCATGGTGTTGGCGGCGAGCAGGTCGCCGGGAGCATAGTATTCGTACACGGCGCCTTCGAGCGGGCCCCAGTTGCCGGACAGGTCGAGCGTGTAGGGTCCGTCCGTGGGGTTGACGACCTTCACGATGACGCTGCCGGCATTCTCCGACAGGGTGACGGACACGCTCAGGTCTTTCGTATCGCCCTGCCAGGCAAGCCGGTAGGGCGAATAGTGGTCCTCCCAGAGCTCGGTGACGAGGTAGTTCGGGGCGACGAAGAGACCCTGATAGTCGAAGTTGATGAAGGCGTTGTTCCAGTCCGGAGCGTCCGTGCGGCGGATGAAGAGCGCGGCGGCGCCCATGCCCACCACGTCCAGGTTTTCGCAGACGTTGAGGAAGCCGCCGGCGAACAGGCCCGTGCGCCAGTCGGTGCTGTTGAGGTTCCATTCGGAAATGAACAGCTTGATGTTGGGGTTCGGGCAGGCGGCGATCAGGTCCGCATAGCGCCGGTACTGCTGCGCCAGGCGCACCGGACCGCTGGCGTAGCCGCCCTGCTGTTCGTAGTGGTGCAGGGACATATAGTCGAAATAGCGGCCGGAGCGGTTCAGGAAGGCTTCGTCCTCGGGGAAGCCGCCGCAGACGATGATCTTGATCGAAGGATCGACGGCGCGCAGGGCGGTGGAGTAGTCGCGCACGCAGCGCTCGTAGCGCTCGATGCCCATCTCCCACATCTCGTTGTCAATCTCCCAGTACTTGACGTTGTAGGGCTCCGGATGGCCGTTGGCGGCGCGCTTGGCACCCCATTCGCCCGTGGCGGGCTCGTTGCAGTAGCGCAGCCAGTTCACGGCGTTCTCCAGCAGCTGGTCGTATTCGGATTCCGGGCGCTCGAAGCCTACGCTGACCACGATGACGGGCTCGCTGTCCACCTCGCGGCAGAAACGGATGAACTCGTCGGTGCCGAAGCAGTTCTGGTCGTAGTCCAGCCACTGCCAGTGGTCCCAGCGGCGGCGCGCTTCCTGCGGGCCGACGCCCCAGCGCCAGTCGTACTGCGCCGCATAGCCGCCGCCCGGCCAGCGCAGGCAGGTCGGGTGCAGGTCCTTGACGGCCTGGAAGATGTCCGGCCGGAAGCCGCCGAGGGCCTGTCCGGCGCGTGTGCCCATCGAGGCCTGGTCGATCAGCAGGGTGCCGTCCTCGGCGGCGATGGCAAAGTCGGAGTCCCCTTCGTAGGCCCCCGTATCCAGGGTGAATTCATAT
>CAJOMY010000058.1 GCA_905235775.1 uncultured Bacteroidales bacterium
GTGAGCGCGGCGAAGAGATTGCGGCCCGGCTGGCCGCAGGGGAATCCTGTGCGCTGGTCACCGACGCCGGCGGCGTGGTCGTGAAATCGGCCCGGGCCCTGCCCGCCGGCGCGAGGTTCAAGGTTTTATTCGCCGACGGGACGGTCAATGCCGTTGCCGGGGATTTCGGGTCAGGTCCGGAATGACCAGAAGATATGGAAGAGAAATTCGATTATAACGAGGCGATCGCCGAACTGGAGAAGATCGCCGCCCATGTGGAGGACCCGGCGACGGGGCTGGACGAGATCGACCGCTGCATCAAGCGGTCGGACGAGTTGATCGGCCGCTGCCGCGAGTACCTCCGGACTGTCAGACTAACCACAGAAGCACTATGATACGGAAAATCTACGAGACCGACCCCTGGCTCGGGCCGCAGCGGGGCGCCATCGACGCCCGTCACGAGCGTATTCTCGCCGACCGCCGCAAGCTGGCGGGCGACGGGACGCTGAGCCAGGCGGTCAACAACCACCTTTACTATCCGCTCCACCGGGAGAAGGAGGAGTGGGTGATCCGGGAATGGGCCCCCAACGCCACCCGCATCTTCCTGATCGGCGACTGCAACAACTGGAAGCGTACGGACGCGTATGCTTTCCGGCCGGTCGGCCAGGGCAACTGGGAATTGCGCCTGCCCGGGATGTTCCTGCAGCACGGAGAGCTGTACAAGCTCTGGATCGAGTGGCCGGGCGGCGGAGGGGAGCGCCTGCCCGCCTACGTGACCCGCGTGGTCCAGGATCCCGAGACCAAGGTCTTCTCCGCGCAGGTCTGGGCTCCGCCCGAACCGTACCGCTGGACGGGCCGCAAGCCGGGCCGGCGTCCGCACCCGCTCATTTACGAGTGCCACATCGGCATGAGCAGCGAGCAGGAGAAGGTCGCCAGCTTCGAGGAGTTCCGGCGCGGTGTCCTGCCCCGGGTCGCGAAACTTGGCTATAACGTCTTGCAGATCATGGCCTTGCAAGAGCATCCGTACTACGGATCCTTCGGCTATCAGGTGTCGAATTTCTTCGCGTTGAGCTCCCGCTTCGGCACGCCCGAAGAGTTCAAGGCGCTCGTGGACGACGCCCACCGCCGCGGCATCGCCGTGATCATGGACATCGTGCATTCGCATGCCGTCAAGAATGAGGCCGAGGGCCTCTCCCGGCTGGATGGACGCGAGGACCTCTACTTCTACAAGGGCGTCCAGGGATTCCATCCCGCCTGGGATTCCCGTTGCTTCGACTACGGCAAGGACGAGGTCAAATACTTCCTGCTCGCGAACTGCAAGTACTGGATGGAGGAGTACCATCTGGACGGCTTCCGTTTCGACGGCGTGACGAGCATGATTTACTGGGACCACGGCCTGGGCCGCGATTTCGGCAACTATGACTGCTATTTCAACGAGGGCGTGGACGAGAATGCCGTCAGCTATCTCGCCCTGGCCAATCAGCTGATCCATGAGCTGGATCCCGAGGCGATCACGATTGCCGAGGATGTCAGCGGCATGCCCGGCCTGGCGGCCCCCTTCGAGGCGGGCGGCGTGGGCTTCGATTTCCGCATGGCGATGGGCATCGCCGACCACTGGATCAAGTGGATCAAGGAGTTGTCCGACGAGCAGTGGAGCATGGGCGGCATCTGGTGGGAGCTGACCAACAAGCGCGCCGACGAGCACACCATCTCTTATGCCGAATGTCATGACCAGGCGCTCGTGGGCGACAAGACCATCATCTTCCGTCTGATTGACAAGGAGATGTACTGGTCCATGGAGAAGGATTCGCAGAACCTGCTCGTGGACCGCGGGGTCGCCCTGCACAAGATGATCCGCCTGGTGACCCTCGCCACCTGCGGCGGAGGATACCTCAATTTCATGGGCAACGAGTTCGGCCATCCCGAGTGGATCGACTTCCCGCGGGAGGGGAACGGCTGGTCTTTCGCGCATGCGCGGCGGCTCTGGTCGATTGCGGACAATCCCGCCCTCCGCTTCGGCGGCCTGCAGGCTTTCGACGCCAAGATGGTCCACTATGTGAAGCGGGAGCGCATCCTTTCCGGCGAACTTCGGCAGTTATATGTCGATGAAGAGAGGAAAGTTTTGATTTTCAGCCGGGGAAATAGTATCTTTGCATTCAATTTCAACCCGACAGCCTCTTTCGGGGATTTCCGGTTCCAGGCACCTGAGGGAGAGTACGCCATGGCGTTCAATTCCGATGAGCCCGTGTACGGTGGTTTCTCGAGACTGGGTTCGGACGAGCGTCACGCCACCGTGGACGGGTGGCTGTCGCTTTATCTGCCCAGCCGGGTCGCCCTGGTGTTGAAGAAAACAATTTAAAACCTTTGATATGGCCTTCTTGAAGTTCAACAAGTCAGAGCTGGTCAATTTGTCCTATTCGCTCAAGCGGGAGATCCTCTGCGCGAACAAGACCGGCGCCTATTGCAACACGTCCATCGTCACGTGCAATACCCGTCGCTATCACGGTTTGCTGGCAATTACGCTGGACCGTTTCGGCGGGGACCGCTTCCTGCTGCTTTCCGATGTGGACGAGACCCTGGTCGTGAACGGCAAGCAGTTCAATCTGGGCATCCACTGCTACGGGGATCTTTACGAGCCCCGCGGGCACAAGTACGTGGTCGACTTCAACGCCGACCCGGTGCCGCAGATCACCAGCAAGGTCGGCGAAGTCCTCTTCCGCAAGAGCCTCGTCCTGGCCCAGGACCGCGACCAGGTCCTCGTCAAGTATGAGTTGCTGGAGAGTCCGACCCCCGTGACCTTGCAGCTGCGTCCTTTCCTCGCATTCCGCAACATCCATGACCTGACACAGGAGAATCCGCAGGCCAGGACCGGCGGGCAGGAGATCCCGGGCGGCGTGTCCTATTGCCTTTACGAGAGTTTCCCTGACCTGAGCCTGCAGGTCAGCGACCGCCATGCCACTTTCTTCCAGGAGCCTCACTGGAACAAGGGCATCACCTATTCCGACGAATACCGCCGCGGCTACGATTGCCGGGAGGACCTGCTGGTCCCCGGCTGGTTCGAGGCCCGCTTGAAGCCGGGCGAGTCGATCGTTTTTTCCGCTTCCATCCAGCAGGAGGTGCCCGCGGAGTTCAAGCACCGCTTCAACGCCTGTGTCAAGGCTGCCGGCGAGATCACGAGCCACCGCGACCAGCTGCGCCGCTGTGCCGACACGCTGATCACCAACCACAACAATCGCCTGCGCATCAACGCCGGTTATTCCTGGCTGTACACAGGCCTGTTGCGTGAGACGCTGATGGCCCTGCCGGGTCTCACGCTCTACGGCCTGAACGACCCGAAGCAGTTCGAGGAAATCCTCGACAACCTCATCGCCGACGAGCAGGAACGCCTGTTTATGCGCACCACGCAGGTGGAGGCGCCGCTCTGCCTGGCGACTGTCCTGCAGGACTACATCGAATACGGCGCCGATCCGAAGAAGGTCTGGAAGAACTACGGCATTATCCTGCGCGGCGTCATCGAGAGTTATCTTCCGGGCGTGCGCGCCGAGGTGTCCATGCAGCCCAACGGCCTGCTGTGGGCCCAGAAGGACGGCGTGGCGCTGTCCTGGATGAACGCCTACATCGACGGCCGGGCCGTCACCGAACGGGCCGGCTACCAGGTGGAGACCAATGCCTTTTGGTACAATGCCATCTGCTTCGCCATTGACATGGAGACGCGCTTCGGGCCCAGAAAAAGCACTTTCGTGCAGAAATGGTCTCCTGTCCGCGACCTGATCAAGGCAAACTTCCAGCCGACCTTCTGGAACGATGAGGTCGGCTGTCTGGCGGATTATGTTGACAACGAAGGCCAGCACATGCAGATCCGGCCGAACCAGATCTTCGCCATCGCGGTGCCTTACTCCCCGCTTGACGAGGCCCTGGCGCCCTCGATCCTGCGCATAGTCGATAACGAGCTCGTGACAGCGCGCGGCATCCGGACGCTCTCGCCCCGTGACGCTTACTACAAGGGCGTGTACGAAGGCCCCCAGCGCGAGCGGGACCTGGCCTATCATGGCGGCAGCACGCGGCCGTTCCTGCTCCGGGCCTATGTGGAGGTGAGTTTCAAGATCAAGGGCCCCGCTTTCTGGAAGCGGGCCGAATGGCTGATCGAGGGGTTCTATGCCGACCTGGGCAAGCACGGCGTCGGCGCCTTCTCCGAGCTCTATGACGGAGACCCTCCGCACGAGCCGCACGGTGCCATTTCTTCCGCGCTCAGCACCGCGGCGCTGCTGACCATCGAGCACATGTTGGATCAATACAGGGAGGATAAATAAATGAAAGTCTTGATGTTCGGTTGGGAGTTCCCGCCCCATATCGCCGGCGGCCTCGGAACCGCATGCGAGGGGATCGTGAAAGGCCTCGCCCACAATGGTGTGGAGACACTTTTCGTGATGCCTTCCGCATCGGGCGACGAAGACCAGAGCTGCGCCACGATCCTGAATGCGAGCGACGTGGCCGTGCAGCACGTCAGCGACACGGTGGAGGCGTTCCTCGACAAAGTGAAATTTATCAACGTGGACTCGAACATCGTCCCCTATGTCGATCCCGAAGAATACTTCGAAGCCATCGAGCGGATGAAGCGGGAACAGACCCGGGAGACGACGGTCGGATTCGGCCAGAAGTTCAAGTTCTCAGGCAAATATGGCGCGAACCTCCTTGAAGAGGTGTCGCGCTACGCCCAGGTGGGCGGCACCATCGCGATGCAGCACGCCGGCGAGTTCGACGTGATCCATGCGCATGACTGGCTGACCTATCTGGCCGGCATCGCGGCCAAGGAGTTGTCCGGCAAGCCGCTCGTCGTCCACGTGCACGCGACCTCGTTCGACCGCGGTACCGACGACATGGTGGACACCCGCGTCTATTCGATTGAGAAGCGCGGCATGGAAGCTGCAGACCGCGTGGTCACGGTCAGCGACCTCACGCGCAATATTGTCATCAACAAATACGGCATCGACCCCGGGAAGGTCGTGACCGTGCACAACGCCGTGGACTTCAGCGGCCGGGAGAATCTCCACGTCGAACGTGGCGTCCATGACAAGGTCGTCACCTTCCTGGGCCGCATCACATTCCAGAAAGGACCCGAGTATTTCATCGAAGCGGCGGCCAAGGTCCTCAAGCGGACCAGGAACGTTCGTTTCGTGATGGCCGGCAGCGGCGACATGATGCAGCGCGCCATCCGTCAGGTGGCGCGGCTGGGCATCTCCGACCGTTTCCACTTCACGGGTTTCCTCCGCGGACAGGAAGTGCAGAAGATGTTCGCCCTGTCGGACGTTTACATCATGCCGTCCGTCTCGGAACCTTTCGGTATCTCCCCGTTGGAAGCCATGCGCTCCAACGTTCCGTCCATCATCTCCCACCAGTCCGGCGCCGCCGAGGTGCTCAAGTATGCCCTCAAGGTGGATTTCTGGGACGTGGATGCGATGGCCGACGACATTTATGCCCTGCTGCAATATCCGGCGCTGTCGGATTTCGCCAACCGGCAGGGATTCGACGAAGTGAATGCGCTGAAGTGGAACAACGCCACGAGGAAGCTCAAGAAAGTGTATGAATCCGTAGTCAATCCATAGAGCTATGAAGAAGTCAATCTGCCTCTATTTTCAGGTACACCAGCCTACCCGTCTCCGCCTTTACCGTTTCTTCGATATCGGCAAGGACTCCCATTATTATGATGATTTCGCCAACCGCACGATTCTGAAACGAATCGCCCAGAAGTGCTATCTTCCGATGAACGAGCTTCTGCTGGAAGCCATCACGAAGAGCAAGGGCAAGTTCAAACTGGCATTTTCCATCTCCGGGTCCGCCCTGGAGCAGTTCGACCGCTATGCCCCCGAGGTCATCGCGAGCTTCCGCAAGCTGGCCGAGACCGGCAACGTCGAATTCCTTTGCGAGACCTACAACCACTCGCTCTCTTCGCTCGTCTCCCCGCAGGAGTTCGCGCACCAGGTGGGCAAGCACAAGGCCGCCGTCGAGCAGTATTTCGGCGTCACGCCGAAAGTCTTCCGCAACACCGAGCTGATCTATTCCGACGCCATCGGCAAGATGGCCTTCGACCTCGGCTTCAAGACGATGCTGACCGAAGGGGCCCGCCACATCATGGGCTGGAAGAGTCCGAACTATGTGTACAACAACGATTTCGTCGAAGACCAGAAGCTCCTGCTCCGCAACTATTCCCTCAGCGACGACATCGCTTTCCGCTTCTCCGACCGCGGGTGGAGCGAATGGCCGCTGACCGCTGAAAAGTTCGTGGATTGGCTGCATGGCGCGGAAGGGGAGATCGTGAACCTCTTTATGGATTACGAGACCTTCGGCGAGCACCAGAGTCCCGAGTGCGGCATCTTCGAGTTCATGCGCGCACTGCCCGAGTTCATCTCCAAGGACAAGGAACTGGAGTTCGTGACTCCGTCCCGTGCCGCCGCCAAGCACAAGTCCATCGGCGACCTGTCCGTCCCGCAGCCCATCTCCTGGGCCGACGAGGAGCGTGACACGTCCGCCTGGCTGGGCAACGAGCTCCAGCAGGATGCCTTCAACAAGTTGTACGGCCTGGAGGAAAAGCTTTCCATCCTGAACGACCCCGCCCTGTGGAACGACTTCGGCCACCTGAGCGAGAGCGATCACGTCTATTATATGTGCACGAAGTTCTTCTCCGATGGCGAAGTCCACAAGCGCTTCAACCCGTATGACACCCCGTATGAGGCTTTTATCAATTATATGAACGTATTGAGTGACTTTATCATTCGCGTTAACAATGCGATAGCTGAAAAACAATAGTAGTGTATGATGTATAATATTGAAATTGCCGCGCCCGTGTGGAAAAGTGTGATGGTGACGCGGCGTCTCCCGGAGGAGCTTTCGGGTCTGGAGACCCTGTGCAAGAACCTCTGGTGGTGCTGGAACGACGATGCCAAGTCCCTTTTCCGCACCATTGATTACGACCTGTGGCACAAATCCGGCCACAATCCGATGGTCATCCTGGACAAGGTCAGTCTGAAAAGATACAGGGAACTCGCCAAGGACAAGGAGTTCCTGGCCCGTCTCGGGGAGGTGATGTCCGAATTCAACGCCTACATGGCCGAGAAGGAGAAACGCACCGAACCCTCCGTGGGATATTTCTGCATGGAGTATGGCCTGGACACTTCGCTGATGATCTACTCCGGCGGCCTGGGCATCCTGGCCGGCGACTACCTCAAGGAGGCCAGCGACATGAACGTCAATCTGGTCGCCGTCGGCCTGCTGTACCGCTACGGCTACTTCACCCAGCGACTCACCCCGCAGGGCAATCAGGTGGCCGACTATAACCCGCAGGACTTCCTGAAAATCCCCGCCGAACCCGTCCTGGATGAGAACGGCTCCTGGAAGACCATCCAGATGCAGATGCCCGGCCGGACGCTTCATGCGCGCATCTGGAAGGTGGCGGTCGGCCGGACGGACCTGTACCTGCTGGACACCGACTATGAGGCCAACAGACCGGACGACCGCGAGATCACGCATCAGCTCTACGGCGGCGACTGGGAGAACCGCCTCAAGCAGGAGCTCCTGCTGGGTATCGGCGGCGTGCGTGCCCTGCGCGTGCTGGGCCTGCATCCGACCATCTACCACTACAACGAGGGCCACGCCGCATTCGCCGGCCTGGAATGCCTGCGTGAGTGTATTCAGGAGCAGCACCTCTCCTTCGCCGAAGGCATAGAGCTGGTCCGTGCCGCCAGCTTGTATACGACGCACACGCCGGTCCCGGCCGGTCACGACGCCTTCACCGAGGAGATGATCGGCCGCTACATCGGCCACTATCCTTCCCGCCTGGGCGTGGACTGGCGTACGATGATGAGCCTGGGCAAGATCGATGCCGACAACCCGGACGAGAAGTTCTCCATGAGCCACCTTGCCGCGAATCTGTCGCAGAACGTCAACGGCGTGTCCATGCTGCACGGCAAGGTCAGTCAGGATATTTTCGCCGACATGTATCCGGGCTACCTCCCGGAGGAGCTTTATATCAGCTATGTCACCAACGGCGTCCACTACCCGACCTGGGCTTCCAAATATTGGAAGGAACTGCACGCCAAGGTATTCGGCCCGGAGTTCCAGACGCACCATTATGACAAGAAGTGCTTCGAGGGCATCTATTCCGTACCCGACAGCGAGATATGGGACGTGCGCAAGGTGCTCAAGAAGGAGCTCATCCGCGCCATCCGCGAGCGCCTGTCCGACCCGATCGTGAGCGCCCACTACACCCCGCGTCAGGTCGTGACGATCAAGGAGCGCCTGCGCGAGGACGTGCTGACCATCGGTTTTGCCCGTCGTTTTGCGACGTACAAACGCGCCACGCTGCTGTTCAGCGACCTTGACCGGCTCGACGCCATCGTCAACGACCCCAGACATCCGGTGCAGTTCATCTTTGCCGGCAAGGCGCACCCCGCCGACGGCATGGGCCAGGACCTGATCAAGCAGATAGTCGAGATCTCCAAGCAGGACAGGTTCCTCGGACGCATCATCTTCGTGCCGGGCTACGACATCACCCTCGCCAAGCGCCTCGTCCAGGGCGTGGACGTGTGGCTGAACAACCCGACCCGTCCCCTGGAGGCTTCCGGTACGTCCGGCGAGAAGGCCGCCATGAACGGCGTCATGCACTTCTCCGTGCTGGATGGCTGGTGGGTCGAAGGCTACAAGGAAGGCGCCGGCTGGGCGCTTCCGCTGGAGCGCACCTACGACGACCAGCACTATCAGGATGATCTGGATGCCGCATCCATCTACACCATCATCGAGAACGAGATTGCCTCGGCTTACTATGATGTGGACAAGAACCAGGGCCTGTCGCCCGTGTGGGTCGGCTTCATCAAGAACACCATCGCCCAGGTGGCCTGCAACTTCACCACCAATCGGATGCTGACCGACTACTGCGAGCAGTATTACAAGCCGCAATACGAGCGTCTGCAGACGCTTTCCGCTGAGGGTGGCAGGCTTGCCAGGGAAATTGCCGCCTGGAAGGACTCGGTGCTTGCCGAGTGGAACAACATCCGCGTGGTGTCCTGCACGCAACCGGACGCGTCCTATATCCTCTCGCAGAACAATATGATCAAGAGCCGGGTGGTCCTTGACCTGGGCCGGCTCCGCCCGGAGGATATCGGCGTGGAGATTCTCTTCACCACGCAGGACGCCCGGGGCGAACTCCATGTCCAGGATGTCGAGGAACTCAAGTTGATCGCTTTCGAGAATGGTGTCGCCACGTACGAGACCGAGGTTCTCCCCGAGCACACCGGCATGTACCAGATGGCCAAGCGCATCTTCCCGAAGAATCCGCACCTTCCGCACCGGCAGGACTTCCCGCTTGTCAAATGGCTGTAGTCGCCACCGGTTTCTTCGACGGCGTCCATCTCGGACACCGCCAGGTGATTCAGACGCTCGTCTCCTCCGCCCGGCAACGGGGTGAGGAGGCGATTGTCGTTACGTTCTCCCGACACCCGCGGGCCGTCCTGCAGCAGGATGCCCGCACGCTGCGGCTGCTCAATTCGCCGCAGGAGAAGGAGGCGTTGCTGCGCGGACTCGGCGTGGACCGCGTGGAGGTGGTCCCCTTCGACCGCGGCTTCGCGCAGCTCAGCGCCGCGGACTACATCCGCACCGTGCTGCGCGACCGGCTCGGAGCCACGCTGCTGGTCCTGGGCTACGACAACCGCCTGGGCTCCGACCGTCTCACACCCGACCTGATCCGGCCCCTCGCCGGATCGCTCGGCCTGGAGGTCATC
>CAJOMY010000059.1 GCA_905235775.1 uncultured Bacteroidales bacterium
GTGTGGGCAAGGTGAGGCTTGACATCCGGACCGACGACCTGCTCACGGTCCAGGGTCCGTCCACGCTGGAAACCTCCGTCGCGAAGGCCGGTCAGCAGGTCGAGTATTTCGAAGTCCGGGTGGGCGACCGCACCGGCACCGCACACGTCACCGTGACCGCGACGGCCGGCTCCGACAAGTCCGTCAGCCGCGTGGAGATCGACGTGCTGGACCAGAATCCGCCCGTCACGCGCGTGCAGTCCTTCCTGCTTGACGCCGGCAAGAGCCAGGACGCGACGGCCGGGCTCTTCGGCCTGCCCGGCACGAACCGCGTGGCCGTGGAGCTTTCTTCCCTCCCCGCCATCGACCTGGGACGCCGTCTCCGGGACCTGACCGAATACCCGTACGGCTGCGTCGAGCAGACGATTTCCGCGGCCTTCCCGCAGCTCTACCTGAGTCAGGTGATGGCCTGCGACGAGAACACCGTGGCGCGCAGTGCCCGCCAGGTCACCGCCGCCATCAACCGTCTGCACAGCTTCCGCCGTCCGGACGGCTCGCTCTCCTACTGGCCCGGCAGCACCGCTTCCTCCTCTTTCGGCTCCGCTTATGCCCTTCATTTCCTGCAGGAAGCCGAGAACCAGGGCTATGCCGTTCCGGCCGACCTCAAGTCCGGACTGATCCGCTACCTGGCCGGCAGCGTGGTCGGCGACAAGAAGGAGGACGACATCGTGCGTGCCTATGGCCTCTACGCCCTCGCCGCGGCCGGAAAGCCGCAGCGCAGCGCCATGAACCTGCTCCGCGAGTCCGCCGGGAAGCTGCCGCGCAGCGCCGTCTGGCTGCTGGCGGGCGCCTTCGCCAGCGACGGCAAGAAGCAGGTGGCCACCCAGCTCACCAACGGCCTGCCGTATCTCGAAGCCGACGACCGGCACTACCTCTGGTACGGCAGCGAAGACCGCAACATGGCCATCGCCCTGCGCACCTGTATCCTGACCGGACAGAAGGAGACCGCCTTCGATCTCGCCGGGAAGATCGCGGACCGGCTGGGCGACAGCCGCCACTACATGAGCACCCAGGCCGCCGCCTGGTCGCTCTATGCCATCAGCGACTACGCCCGGACAATGGCCGGCGGCGGCGTGGACGCCTCTGTCAAGGGCCCGGAGAAGAGCTACAGGCTGAACACCGGCAAGGCCTTCATCCGCCAGGAGATCGATCTTCCGGAAGATGCCGCCGGCTCCGCCCGGCTGAGCCTCTCCAACACGGGCGGCAGCACGGTCCATGCCGTCGTCTCCGTGACCGGCACACCGAAGGCCGGCACGGAGACAGCGAAGTCCAACGGCATCTCGATGCGGGTTGCTTATGTCAGCGACGACGGCCGGCCGGTCCGGGTGGACACCCTGTCCCGCGGCCGCAATTTCAAGGCCGTCGTGACTGTGACCAACACCGGATCCGTCGCTGTGCGCGACCTCGCCCTCGCGCAGAAATTTCCCTCCGGCTGGGAAATCCGCAACGACCGTGTCGGCAGGGAGAACTTCTCCTATCCGGCGGGGGTGAACTACCAGGACTTCCGCGACGACCGCGTGTACAGCTTCTTCGACCTCGGCGCCGGCCAGAGCGTGACCGTCACCACCGGCCTCACCGCCACCTACCCCGGCAAGTTCTACCTGCCGGCCGTGAGCTGCGAAGCCATGTACGACGACCGGATTTCCGCCCTCGTCCCGGGCCGGTGGACGGAGGTGAAATAATTATATACCGTTGATCACCACCGGCTCCAGGTCGGGATCCGGCTCCTCCTCGGGTTCGTTGAAGGGCTCGAGGAAGGGGTTGTTCGTGCGCTCGCGGCCGATGGTGGAATCGGGGCCGTGCCCCGGGAGGATGATGGTGCCGGAGTCGAGGGGGAGGAGCTTCTCCAGGATGGCGCGGATCTCGTCGTCGTATTCGCTGTAAGGGAAGTCCGTGCGGCCGATGGAGCCGGCGAAGAGGGTGTCCCCGGTGAACAGGATGCCTTCTTCGCGCTCCAGGAAGCAGACGCTGCCGGGGGTGTGGCCGGGGGTGGCGATGACTTCGAAGCGCATTCCGGCCAGCTCCGGCAGCTGTCCGTCCGCCAGCGGCGTCCAGTCGAAAGGCTCCGGGGGCTGCATGCGGAAGCGCTCCGCCATGCGGGCGTTGTAGTCGAGCGTGACGACCTCGGCGGGGTGCAGGAAGACCGGGATCCCGTAACGGCGCTGCAAGGACGCCACGCCGAGGACATGGTCGAGGTGGCCGTGGGTGAGCAGGATGGCCTCCGGGGCCAGGGCCTCCTGCGTGAGCAGTTCCGTCAAGGCCTGGCGCTCCGCGTCGTTGCGGCAGCCTGGGTCGATGATGATGCAGCGGCCCGCCTCGCGCCAGGCCACGTAGGTGCGTTCTTCGAAAAGGTTGAATACGGAAAAACGGATATTGAGCATCGATTTGTGTCTTTTGCGTGGCAAATTTACAAAACTTGTCTTAAATTTGTATGTTACACCCGTTTCGGAAATGCACATCGGAATCGCAGGAAATATCGGCAGCGGCAAGACCACCCTCACGCGCAAGCTCGCGGAGCATTACGGGTGGACGCCGAAGTACGAGGCCGTGACCTACAACCCTTACCTGGAGGACTATTACAAGGACATTCCCCGCTGGTCCTACAACCTGGAGACCTATTTTCTGGCACAGCGCTTCCAGGATCTGCTGGACATCTCCAAGTCCGACGACGTCATCATCCAGGACCGCACCATCCTCGAGGGCGTGGAAATCTTCGTGGCGAACAACCACGCGCTCGGAAACCTGTCGGACCGCGACTACGACACGTACATGCAGCTTTTCCGCCTGATGATGTCGATGGTGGCCCCGCCGGACCTGCTGATCTACCTCCGCTGCAGCGTGCCGCACCTCGTGGAGCAGATCCGCAGACGCGGCCGGGACTACGAGCAGTCCATGAACCTGGAGTATCTCAGCGGCCTGAACGAGCGTTACGAGTCCTGGATCGGTGCGTACAAGGGGCGCCTGCTGGTCCTCGACGCCGACCACCTGGACTTCGAGAACCGTCCGGAGGACTTTTCGCTGATCACCGACAAGATTGACGCGGAGTTGTTCGGACTATTCAAATAATTCGTACCTTTGCAAGTTGTAAAGAGACAGACATGCATATTGCGATCGCAGGAAATATCGGCAGCGGCAAGACCACCCTTACCAAGATGCTGGCCGCCCACTACGGCTGGATTCCGAAATTCGAATCGGTGGACTTCAATCCGTACCTGTCCGATTTCTATGAGGACATGGAACGCTGGTCGTTCAACCTCCAGATATACTTCCTGAACAAGCGCTTCAAGGACGTGGTGGAGATCGCCAAGACGGACGACGTCATCATCCAGGACCGCACCATCTACGAGGACGCCCGCATTTTTGCGCCCAACCTGCACGACATGGGCCTGATGAGCACGCGCGATTTCGAGAACTACCGCGACCTGTTCGACCTGATGATGTCGCTGGTGGGCAATCCCGACCTGCTGATCTACCTCCGCTCCAGCATTCCGAACCTGATCGCGCAGATCCAGAAGCGCGGCCGCGAGTACGAGAAAAGCATCCGCATCGACTACCTCACCGGCCTGAACGAAAAATACGAAAACTGGATCCGGGACTACGACGGCAACCTGCTGGTCATCGACGCCGACCGCATCAAGTTCGGCAACAATCCCGAGGACTTCGAGAAAGTGACCGACATGATCGACGCGCAGCTCTACGGCCTCTTCGCCCCGAAGCCGTCCCAATTCGGAGAATGAGTAAAATTCCCAAATACTAAAACCACACAAAAATCAAATGGAAAAGAAAAAAGTCAACATGGTGGCGGTCGTGACGATGTGTTTCATCTTCGCGATGATTTCCTTCGTCACCAACATGGCCGCTCCTTTCGGCAACATCTGGCAGGTCAAATACAGCAATGCCGGAATGCTGGGCAACCTGATGAATTTCGCCGCCTACCTCTTCATGGGTATCCCCGCCGGCAAGATGCTGGTCAAGGTGGGCTACAAGAAGACCACGCTCATCGCCCTCGCGGTCGGCCTGGTCGGCGTGTTCGTGCAGTGGCTCTCCAGCAAGGTCGGCGGCGGATCGCTCGCCATCTACCTGCTCGGCGCCTTCATCTGCGGTTTCTGCGTCTGCATGCTCAACACCGTCGTGAACCCGATGCTGAACATCCTGGGCGGCGGCGGCAACCGCGGCAACCAGTTCATCCAGATCGGCGGCACGCTGAACTCCCTCTCCGGCACGCTGACCCCGCTGCTCGTGGGCGTGCTCATCGGCACGGTCACGGACAAGACTTCCATGTCCGACGTGGCTCCGCTGCTCTTCATCGCGATGGGTGTGTTCGCCCTGGCCTTCGTCATCATCTCCTTCGTGAAGATTCCCGAGCCGGCCCAGGAGCGCAAGACCGTCAAGTATGAGGCGAGTCCTTGGAAATTCCGCCACTGCGTGCTGGGTATCGTGGCCATTTTCTTCTATGTCGGCATCGAGATCGGCATCCCCTCGCAGCTGAACTTCTTCCTGTCCGACCCGAACGGCAAGGGCGCCTTCCCCGCCGGCACGTTCGGAGCAGCCGCCATCGGCGGTGCCATCGCGGCCATGTACTGGCTGCTGATGATGATCGGCCGCCTGTGCAGCTCGCTCATCAGCGGCAAGGTCAGCACCCGCGCGCAGCTGATCACCCTCTCCGCCATCGCCATCGTGCTCATCTTCCTGGGCATCGTCCTGCCGAAGACCATCATGGTCTCCATGCCGGGCTACATCTCCGGCCAGGGCTTCGTGATGCACAGCGTCCCCGTGACCGCCCTGCTCTTCGTGCTCTGCGGCCTGTGTACCTCCGTGATGTGGGGCGCCATCTTCAACCTCTCCGTCGAGGGCCTCGGCAAGTACACCGAGCAGGCTTCCGGCATCTTCATGATGATGGTGGTCGGCGGCGGCATCATGCCGCTCCTCCAGGACGTCATCGCGAAGAACGTGAGCTACATGGCCTCCTACTGGCTGGTGATCGCGATGCTCGCATACATCCTCTTCTATGCGGTCTGGGGCAGCAAGAACGTGAACAAGGACATTCCTGTCGAATAATTTAACAGATAATCCCTATGGCAAAACAATACGTAGTCGGTATCGACATCGGAGGCCAGACCTCCAAGCTGGGCGTCGTGGACGCCCGGGGCGACGTCCTCGCGCAGAACGTCATCCGTACGGACACGTTCGGCACGGACGCGGACGCTTATATCGCCGCGCTTGCGGAAGCGGTCAAGACCTGTATCGCCGCCGCGAACTTGACCACGGAGGACATCCGCGGTATCGGCGTGGGTGCGCCGAACGGCAACTACTATACGGGCGTGGTGGCATTTGCCCCCAATCTCGCCTGGGCGGCCACGCAGGCCGTACCCCTCGCCGAGAAGCTTTCTGCCGCCTGCGGCGTGCCCGTGTCCCTGACCAACGACGCCAATGCGGCGGCGGTGGGCGAGATGGCCTACGGCGCCGCCCGGGGCATGAAGAATTTCATCATGATCACCCTCGGCACCGGCGTCGGCAGCGGCATCGTGGTGGACGGCAAGGTCCTCTACGGCCATGACGGCTTCGCCGGCGAGCTGGGCCACACCTGCGTCGTGCGCCACAACGGACGCACCTGCGGCTGCGGCAAGACCGGCTGCCTGGAGGCCTACTGCTCCGCGATCGGCATCGCCCGCACGGCCCGCGAGTGGCTCGCGGCGTCCGGCCAGCCCACTCCGCTGCGCGAGTTGCAGAACATCACCTCCAAGGATATCTACGACGCGGCCCAGCAGGGCGACAACTTCTCCCTGCGGCTCTTCGAATATACGGGTACGCTGCTCGGCCAGAGTTTTGCGGACTTCGTGGCGTTCAGCGCCCCGGAGGCCATCGTGCTCTTCGGCGGACTGGCCCGCGCCAAGGAGTTCCTCTATGAGCCGATGAAGCGTGCGATGGATGAGAACCTGCTCAAAATCTGGAAGGGCAAGGTGAAGATCGTCTTCTCCGAGCTCAAGGAGTCCGACGCCGCAATCCTCGGCGCATCCGCCCTTGCCTGGGAACTATAAAGAAACGAATTTAAATCCAATAATGATGAAAACAAACAAGTTTTTTGCAGCCCTGCTCCTGGGGCTTGCAGTCGTGGCTTGCACGAGCAAGCCGAGCGGCGGTCCGCTCCCCAAAGAATACCAGTCGTCCAAAGCGGAGATCGACTCCGTGAGCTACTTGGTCGGCATCAACTTCGGCAGCTGGCTGAAGGGGTATAACTTCGGCACCGACCTCAATTTCTCCGAGGTGATCAAGGGCATCAAGGACTTTGCGGATGCGAAGGGGGATCCCCGGGATCCGGAGTTCGTCAAGCAGTTCAAGATCGACCCGAACGAGATGAACAACCTGTTCAACGAGTACCTGCAGAAGCGCCAGCTCGGCATGGCGTTCCTGAACAAGACGAAGGGAGAGAAGTTCCTCGAGGCCAACGCCAAAAAGAGTGGCATCGTCACGACCGATTCCGGTCTGCAGTACCGGATTGTCGAGCCGGGCAACGACGTGAAGCCGGGTCCGCAGGACACCGTGTGGGTGCGCTACAAGGGCACGCTCCTCGACGGCACCGTCTTTGACGAGGTGGCCGAAGACGCCGAGCCGGTGCGCCTGACGCTGAACCGCGTCGTGGCCGGCTGGACCGAGGGCCTGCAGCTCATCGGCGAGGGCGGCAAGATCGATCTATACCTGCCGTCCGACCTCGCATACGGCGAGCAGGGCAACCAGAGCATCGAGCCGAATTCCACCCTCATCTTCAACATCGAGCTGACCCAGGTCGGCCATTATGCCGAACCCGCCCCGGCGGAGTAGAACAAGAAGAAATAGTCATTCCGGGCTTGACCCGGAATCTTGGACCAATAATGCCCCAAAACGGCGCCGACCCCACTTTCAACCCCCGGGTCGGCACCGTTTTTAGCTTTTTTGGCACCGACATTCCCGCCCGCGCGGGAGCGGCCGTCCGTCTTCGGAGCCGGGAAAAGCGGCAGGGTGGGGACGGACAAGCATTTTGTTGCTTGGACGGCACCAGCCCTGCCGCTTCCGGCGGATGGGGCTCCGGGAGCGCTGGGGCTTTCTTCGTTATTCGTTCTCGTCGTAGAGGATTTCCTCTTCGTCCTTGTCATCCTCTTCTTCGTCCTCGTCATCCTCGTCGTCGAAGTCCTCGTCATCATCTTCTCCGCGGGCTTCGCCCGGCAGATGCCGGTGCTCGTCGGGCAGGTCTTCGAAAGCGACATATCCGTTCTCGAATTCGGCCGGAAGGGGTCCCTTGGTCTCGACGATGCGGGGCGTGGCCGTAAGCTCGGAGGTCTCGCCCTCGAGGGTGATGATCACGTTTTTCTTGGAAGCGATGTCATAGAAATATACGAAACTGGCGATCCCTGCCTTGACGGTGTCGGCGACGGTGACATTGTCCACAGCGCCGAAGCCGATGTCCATCAGCGCATAGCGGGCGGCCACGCCGCCGTCCGCATCCAGTGCCTTGAACAGGATAGGCTGGTCCATCGGGAACTCGAGATCCGCGCGGAGCTGCTTGTGGAACGTGTACAGCGAGTTCTCGCCGTTCACGACGTAAACCCGGTAAAAACCTTTGATACCGGCCAGGGTCACTCTGTATCTGTAATTCATATTGCGAAGATACGAATTATTCACTAATTTTGATTCTCCAATGACGGCAAAAGACACATATAAAAGCATCGGAGGACCGGGGGAAGGGCTTTTCAAGGATAACGGGAGCCGCTTCATCGCCCGTGCCTATCCGGTCGAGAGCGAAGCCGAGGTCAAGGAAATCGTCGCCGCGATCAAGAAGGAGTACCATGACGCGCGCCACCATTGTTTCGCCTACCGGCTGGGCCAGGACGGCGGGACCTGGCGGGCCAATGACGACGGGGAGCCTTCCGGGTCGGCCGGACGGCCCATCCTGGGCCAGATCGATTCCGCCGGCCTGAGCGACGTCCTCGTGGTCGTGATCCGCTATTTCGGCGGCATCAAGCTCGGCATCCCCGGACTCATCCGGGCCTACAAGACTTCGGCGGCGGATGCACTGGCGGCCGCGCAGGTCGTGGAGAAGGTGGCCGGTCGCTGGTACAGCCTGCACTTTCCGTACGGGGATTTGCCCGCCGTGATGAAACTTGTCAAGGACCTGGACCTGCCGCAGCGGGGCCAGTCTTTCCTGGCGGACTGTACGCTCGACGTCCGCGTGCGCAACTCGCTCGAGCGCGACTTTTTGGAAAGGATGGAAAAATTAGGTATCTTTACAGGCTAATTACTACAACAAAAGCAGAAAATGGGCAAAAAACATGTCTTCAATGCCGGGCCTTGCCTGCTCCCGCAGGTGGCCATCGACAACACCATCGAAGCCCTCAGGGACTTCAAGGGAACCGGTGTATCCCTGATTTCCATTTCCCACCGTACCAAGGGCTGGGATGAAGTGATGGACGAGTGCCGCGCGCTCTGGAAGGAGATCCTCGGCATCCCCGAAGGCTACGAAGTCGTCTTCCTGGGCGGCGGCGCCAGCCTCGGGTTCCTCTATGTGGCCATGAACTACCTGGAAAACAAAGCCGGCTACCTCGAGACCGGCGTGTGGGCCAAGAAGGCCCTCAAGGAGGCCCAGGGTATCGGCAACGCCGTCGCCGTGGCCAGCTCCGCCGACAAGAACTATTCCTACATTCCGAAGGGATACGAGATCCCCACGGATCTGGATTATTTCCATATCACCACCAACAACACCATCTACGGCACCGAAATCCGCACGGACATCGACTGCCCCGTTCCCCTGATTGCGGACATGTCTTCCGACATCCTGAGCCGCCGCGTGGACGTGAGCAAATACGCGCTGATCTACGGCGGCGCACAGAAGAACGCCGGCCCCGCCGGTGTGGCTTTCGCCATCATCCGGAAGGACAGCCTGGGAGGCGTGAGCCGCCATCTTCCCACGATGCTCGACTACCGCACGCACATCGACAAGCTCTCGATGTTCAACACCCCGCCGGTCTTCGCCATCTACGTGATGAACGAGACGCTGAAGTGGCTCAAGGGTATCGGCGGCATCGACGCCATTCACGCGCTCGACGTCAAGAAGGCCGAGACGCTCTATGCCGAGATCGACCGCAACGGCCTCTTCACCGGTACTGCCGCGAAGGAGGACCGCTCCATCATGAATGTCTGCTTCGTGATGTCCCCGGGCCACGAAGACCTCCAGGACGAATTCATGAAGTTCGCCACCGAGCGTGACATCGTGGGCATCAAGGGCCACCGCAGTGTCGGCGGTTTCCGCGCTTCCCTGTACAACGCCAGCACGCAGGAGGATGTCGACGCCCTCGTGGCCGTCATGCAGGAATTTGAAAAGATCCGCGGATAGCCCTATGAAAGTTCTCGTCGCCACCCAGAAGCCTTTCGCGGCCGCAGCGGTCGCAGGCATCCGCCAGATTGTCGAGGAAGCGGGCTACGAGCTCGCCCTGCTCGAAAAATATGCCGACCAGGCCGACCTGGTCAAGGCCGTCGCCGACGCCGACGCGCTGATCGTCCGTTCGGACAAGGTCACCGCCGAAGTGGTCGCCGCCGCGCCGAAACTCAAGATCGTCGTGCGCGCAGGCGCCGGCTTCGACAACCTCGACCT